>DATNEZ010000346.1:0-5066 GCA_035606645.1 Binatia bacterium | reverse complement strand
CCGGCGTAGAGTCCCGGGATGCCGCCGTCCGCCCTGGCCCTGGTTCTCTTCGCCGCCGTCCTCCACACGGCCTGGAACCTGCTGGTCAAGGGTTCGGGCCGCAAGGAGGTGTTCACCTGGTGGGCTCTCCTGTGCGGCGCTCTGGTGTTCCTTCCGATCCTGATCCGCGGCGGGCCGATCCCGGCGTCAGCCTGGCCCTACGCGGTGACGAGCGCCCTGGTGGAGGTCCTCTACTACGCGGTGCTCGGGCGGGCCTACGATCGCGGCGAGTTCTCCCGCGTCTATCCGATCGCGCGGGGAGCGGCCCCCGCCTTCCTGGCCGCGTGGGCGTTCCTGTTCCTCGGCGAGCGGCCCGGCCTGCAGGGGCTCGCCGGGCTCGCCGTGCTTCTCGCCGGCCTGGCCCTGGTCGGAGGCTCCCCCTCGTCCGGGGCGCCCCGCGAGCCGTGGCGGCGGCGATTCGGATCGGCCGGCGTCGCCGAGGCGATCGTGGTGGCGATCTGCATCTCCGTCTACTCGACGATCGACGCGGCGGCGGTGCGCATCGCGCAGCCGGCCGCCTACACCGTCCTGGTGCTGGGGCTGACCGGCCTCTTCCTGACGCCCTGGGTCGTGGCGCGGCACGGGACGGCGGGGATCCTGGCGGAATGGCGCGCCCGGCGCGGGGCGATCGTGGCGGTGGGGTGCATGACTTTCCTGGCGTACCTTCTGGTGCTCCAGGCGTATGCCCGATCGCGCGTGGCCTACGCCGGGGCGGTGCGCGAGGTGAGCATCGTCCTGGCGGCGCTTGCCGGGTGGGCCGTGCTGCACGAGAGGCTCGGCGCGGCGCGCCTGGTCGGATCCCTGCTGGCCTTCGCGGGGGTGCTCTGGATCGCCCTGGCGGGCTGAGACGCCCCGGCGGCGGCCGGATCGGCGCGATCCCCCATGCTAAGATGACGATCGTGGACATTGTCGACCCCGCCATCGAGGAGTACCTGCGCCAGGTCGCGCCGCCCGGCGAGGGCGTGCTGCGGGAGATGGAGCGCCTCGCGTACCGCCGGCGCTTCCCGATCGTCGGGCCCCTGGTCGGGCGGCTCTTGAACGTGCTGGCGCGCTCGATCGGCGCGCGGGACGTCTTCGAGTGCGGATCGGGATTCGGGTACTCGGCCTTCTGGTTCGCGCTCGCCCTGCCCCAGGGCGGCCGCGTCGTCCTGACGGAGGGCTCCGCCGAGAACTGCGCCAGCGCGCGCGGGTTCCTGAGCCGGGCCGGATTGATGGACAAGGCGTCCATCGAGAAGGGGGACGCGCTGGAGATCCTGGCGCGCCATCCCGGCCCGTTCGACATCATCTTCTGCGACATCGACAAGCGCGACTATCCCAAGGTGCATCCGCTCATGATGCCGCGGCTGCGCGCCGGCGGGCTCTTCCTCTGCGACAACATGCTCTGGTCGGGACGGGTGGCCGATGCCCAGTGCCAGGACGACGACACGCGCGGCGTCCGCGAGCTGACCCGCCTGCTGTACGGCGATCCGGCCCTGGCGACCGCCATCCTGCCGCTGCGCGACGGCGTCAGCATCAGCCTGAAATCATCCTGAGGCCGCCGGGGCCCGATCGTGCGCTTCGGCGCGGGGGCTCCCTCAGGGGCGCGCCGCGAAGACCCGCATGACCAGAGGCTCGAGGACGTCGAGGGGCAGGGCGCTGGGGACGGGCCCGCCGCCCGGGCCCGCCCGGTAGAGCCGCGATTCCAGGGAGTCGTCGCCCGTGTAGGTCCAGCGCCCGGCGCCGGGGGGCTCCAGGCGGTTGAGCGCCTCGGCGAGGCCGGAGAGATCGAACCGCCCGCCGCGGGGCGGCGTCGCGGTGTCGAACCAGGAAAAGATCTGGAAGGCGATCTCGTAGAGCATGCCGTCCGGCCCCTTCGTGGCGGTCAGGACCCGGTGGTGCCGGGCCACGTTGAAGCGCGCCATCTCGTCCAGGGGTTCGGCCGCCTCGATCACCGTCAGCCGCGCCCCCTCGTCCTCGCGCACCCGCGCCACGTCCCGCATGCGCATCATCGACTTCATGTACGCGGCCAGGCGGTCCGACCACAGGGACTTGTAGGACGCCGCGGAGGACAGGAGCCCGGGCAGCATCGACAGGAGCCGGTCGTAGATCACCTGGTAGCGCTCGTGCTCGCCCAGGCCGCGAATCTCCGCGGCGATGGGGGAGCGCTCCTCGTCGCCGAAGGCGGTCACGACGCAGTCGAGCTTGAACGCGTCCGGCGTGGTGAACTCGCCGAAATCGCCGGTCCGCGCCGCCTGGATCAGCCCGGCCTCGTGGCGCAGCGCCTCGTCCGGCCTGAGGACCGAAAACACCGAGAGGAGCCCGTCGGTGTCGAAATGGTTGTTGGTGACGATCGACACGCCGCGCAGCCAGTCCTCGCGGGCGGGATCGCGCGCGAGACGGAGGGCCATCTCGGTGGAGGTGTCGGCCTTCAGGTGGGCCGGCGTGCGATTGCCGGGCCAGTGGCTCAGGTTCAGCCCCCCGTCGACGACCCCGTCGACGCACAGGAAGGGGAGGGCGTTCAATCGCTCGTCGAAGAACGTGAAGATCATTTCCGTGCGCTCCGCCGCGCGCCCGTCCGCGCTCCCGCGACTATAGCCCGGCGGCGGTGGGGGCGGCAAACCGCCGATTGACTCCCCCGGGAGCGTGCATTAGAGTACCGCTCCGACATGGGTTCCCGCCTCGCAGCGCTCGAAGACTCGCACACACCCCCGGCTCGATCGGCGCGCACGGCCGCGATCGCGACGGCGCTCCTGCTCCTGTCCGTCGCGGGGTGCAATCGCTCCCGGTCGGATGCCGACGCCATCCGCGCCCTGGTCGCGCGGGAGGCGGCGGCGATCAACGCCCGGGACATGAAGGCCCTTTCGGAAGTCTGGTCCAGGGACGGCCAGGCGCTCCTGTTCGACGTGTCGCCGCCGGGACGCTTCCAGGGCTGGGAGCAGATCCAGCGCCAGTGGAGCGGCTTCTTCGAGCGTGCGTCGGAGATCCACATGACCGTCGAGTCGCTGAACGCGGTGGCCGAGGGCCCGCTGGGGTATGCGACCTACGACTGGACGATGACCGGTCGCATCGGCTCCTATGCCATCGACGATCGGGGACAGGCGACGGCGATCTACCGCCGGGAGAAGGAGGGGTGGAAGCTGGTTCACGCCCACTTCTCGCCGAGCCCGCCGTCTCCGGCAGCGGCCCCTGCGGGCAGCCCCGCTCCGGCGGAGACACCCGCGGGAAGGAAGCCCTAGGCGTCCGGTGTGCATGCGCGCCGGCCGGAGCCTATGTTGATGTCGGGATCGCGGGCCGGCGTGATCGAGACCCCGCCTGCGGAAGGGTGAACGCATGGCGCCGAAGAGCCAGATCGTCAAGGAAGTCCTGCCGAACGGCGTGACCGTCCTGGCCGCCGAGGACCATTCTTCGCCCGTGGTCGCCATCAATCTCTGGGTGCGGGCCGGCTACTTCGACGAGACCGACGCCGAGATCGGCATCTCGCACGTCCTCGAGCACATGTTCTTCAAGGGGACGCCCGATCGGCCCCGTGCGGACCAGATCGCCTCCGAAATCAAGGCGCTCGGAGGGGAGCTGAACGCCGGCACCTACTACGACTCGACCAACTACTACGTGGTCCTGCCGTCGGAGAACTACCGCAAGGGACTGGAGATCCAGGCCGACGCGCTGATGCACCCGCTGTTCGACGCGGACGAGCTGAAGCGGGAGATCGAGGCGGTCATCCAGGAAGGGCGGCGCAAGAAGGACACGCCCGGAGCGTACGCGCTGGAGATGATGTTCCGCGAGGCCTTCGACGTGCACCGCATCCGGCGCTGGCGGATCGGCGGAGAGGACGAGCTGCGCGCCTTCACGCGCGACCATCTGCTGTCCTACTTCAACGGGCACTACGTGCCGGAGCGGATCATCCTGGCGGTGGTCGGGGACATCCAGGCCAGAGAGGCGATCGAGGCCGCCCACGTCTACCTGGGCGGGATGGCGGCGCGCCCCGGCGCGCCCCTCGGATCTCCCGAGGAGCCGCGCCAGACCCGCTTCAAGGCCCTGCGCCTCGCGGGCGACATCAAGAGGTCCTACCTGACCCTCGGCTACCACGCGCCGGCGGTCCTGACGGACGACGACCTGGCGCTGCGCATCCTGGCGTACGTGCTCGGCGGGGGCCAGGCGTCGCGCCTGTACCAGGGGGTCAAGGAGCGCGCCGGGCTCGTGGACACGATCGGCGCCTCCCTCGACTCGTTCCGGGACCTCGGGATCTTCACGATCATGGCCGAGCACGAGCCGAAGAACGCGGCCCCGGCCCTGCCGGCCGTCCAGGCGGAGGTGGAACGCCTCCGCAGGGAGCCGCCCTCGGACGCCGAGATGGAGCGCGCCCGCACGGCGATCGAGTTCCGCTACCACCAGAGCCGCTCGGACGTCCTCGGACAATCGTCCATCCTGGCCTACTACGAATCGATCGGCGGCCATCACCTGGCCGACGAGCTGGTCGAGCGGCTGCACAAGGTGACCGCGGCCGACGTGCAGCGCGTGGCGCGCACCCACCTGACCCTGGAGAACGCCACGCTCCTGTCCTACCTTCCGGAGCCGGCCGCGGCGGCCCTTCCGGCCCCCGACCCGGAGGAGCTGGCGAACGAGCTCCGCCGTGTGGCGCCCGCCGGGCCGCCCCGCGACGAGACCGCGGGCCCCGGCCCGTTCCGCCCGGGCGCACAGGCGCCGCGCGCCCCGACGCCCCGTCCCGTCCGGGCGCCCGTCGGCGCGGACGTGTCACGCCACCGCTTCGAGTCCGGCTCGGTGCTTCTGCACGAGAGGCGGAGCGAGGTGCCGCTCGTGACCTTCTGCGTGGCCTTCCGCGGCGGCCGCTCGGGCGAGGGGCGGGAGAGCTCCGGCATCACGCGGCTGATGCAGGCGACCATGATCAAGGGGAGCGTGACGCGCGACTCGCGCCGCGTGGCGCTCGAGATCGAAGGCCTGGGCGCCTCGATCGATCGCCTCATCGACGAGGACTACTTCGGGTTCGCCGTGAACATCCTGGCGAAGCACGCGCGCCGCGCGTGGGACCT
>DATNEZ010000338.1:0-2749 GCA_035606645.1 Binatia bacterium | reverse complement strand
AAGAAGTACGGCTACCTTTCGGAGGTCCACCAGTACGGCCAGAATGAGAAGCAGGCCGGCGACTACGCCGAGGACCTCGCGGCCCAGATGCTGGCCACCGTGCGCGGCGTGGAGTTCGATCCGGACACCTCCTACGACGAGCGCAAGGAGATCTGGAAGATCAGCGGTGAGATCTACCGCACCCTGAGCGTCACCCAGTCGGCGGTCGGCGACAAGGGGGGGCGCTGGACCACGGTCGTCGGCGCGGCCGTCCTCATCCCCTGACGCCATGCCCCTCCACCCCGAGCTCCCCCTGAACTACGGCGGTCTCGAGGCGGAGCATTCCAGCCTCGAGCGCTCGCGCATCGTGATCCTGCCGGTCCCGTACGACCGGACCGCATCCTTCATGAAAGGGACGGCGAAGGGGCCCGAGGCCCTCATCGAGGCCTCGCGCTTCATGGAGCTGTACGACGACGAGCTGGATGCCGATCCCTACACCATCGGCATCCACACCGCCCCGCCGGTCTCCGGGAACGACGACCCGCCCGAGGTCATGACCCGCAAGGTCGAGGAGGCCACCGCCCGCTACCTGGACAAGGACAAGATGGTGGTGGTCGTAGGCGGGGAGCACAGCGTGGCGGTCGGGGCCATCAAGGCCTACCACAAGAGGCACCCGAAGCTGTCGGTCATCCAGTTCGACGCCCACGGCGACCTGAGGGCCACCTACGAGGGGTCCGACTTCAGCCACGCCTGCGCCATGCACCATTTCGCCGGGCGCCTCCCCACCCTCCAGGTGGGGATCCGGAGCATCTCCCGGGAGGAGCGGGACCTGATCCGGGAGAAGAAGCTGATGGTCATCCCCGCCCGGGACTTCGTGGCCCGCCCTCAATTGGCCCTGGAAGCGGTTGACCGGCTGACGGACGAGATATACCTTACGATCGACGTGGATTACTTCGACCCCGCGATCATGCCCGCCACGGGGACCCCCGAGCCGGGGGGACCGGGCTGGTACGATACGCTGGCGCTCATCCGGGAGATCTGCCGGAGGAAGCGGCTCGTGGGGTTCGACGTGAACGAGCTGCGCCCCCTGGAGGGGGACGTCGCCCCGGATTTCCTGGCGGCGAAGCTGATCTACAAGATCCTGGGCTATCGATTCTTCTCCGAGGGACGGAAGGGGACCTGAACCGATGAGCGGCACCGGCAACCACAAGAAGGGGGCGCCCGAGAAGGCCCTGGACAAGTCCACGGCCGAGAAGATCGCCGCGGCCGGCATCCGCGCGCACGGCGACATGCTCGCCTGCGACATCCCGGCCGAGCTGCCGGTCATCCCGCTGGCGTCCACCGTCGTCTTCCCGCAGATGGTGGTGAACCTCCAGGTGGTCCGGAAGAAGAACCTGAACCTCATCCGCGACATGGAGCCCGAGTCGATCATCGGGCTGGTGGTGCAGAAGAGCTCGTCGATCGACGTGCCGCCGATCGAGGAGCTGTCCAGCATCGGCGTCGCGGCGCGCCTGGTCAACAAGATCAACGTGTCCGGGAACACCATCCAGATCATCCTTCTGGGGCTGCGCCGCTTCAAGATCGCCTCCTACATCCAGACCGAGCCGTACCTCAAGGCGCGCGTCGCCTGCATCGACGAGAAGGAAGACGAGTCGATGGAGGCGAACATGCTGATGGGGAACGCGCTGCACCTGCTGGAGAACCTCATCCAGCTCGACCCGCGGGTCCCGGGCGAGATCCTGAACCTGATCAAGAACAACCTGTCGGGTCCCGGCAACCTCGCCGACCAGGTGGCCAACCACCTGAACTTCGAGCTGGAGGAGAAGAAGGAGATCCTGACCACGATCGACCCGATCGGGCGCCTCAAGGTGGCCATCCGCCTGATCGAGAAGGCGATCGGACTGGCCAAGGCCGGCCAGGAGATCAAGGAGCAGACCGAGGACGAGATCCGCAAGGCGCAGCGCGAGTTCTTCCTGCGCGAGCAGCTCAAGGTCATCAAGAAGGAGCTGGGCGAGGAGAGCGAGACCGCCGCCACGGTGCGCGAGCTGCGCGAGAAGATCGACAAGGCCGGGCTGCCGGAGGAGGCGAAGAAAGAGGCGGAGAAGGAGCTGGGACGCCTCGAGATGGTCAACCCGGCGTCCGCCGAGTACAACGTCATCACCACGTATCTCGACTGGCTGGCGACGCTCCCCTGGAACACGCTGACCGTCGACCGGCTGGACGTCAAGGACGCCGCCCGGATCCTAGACCGGGACCACTACGACCTCGAGAAGGTCAAGGACCGGATCCTCGAGTTCCTGGCGGTCCGGCAGCTGAAGAGCGACATGAAGGGGCCGATCCTGTGCTTCTACGGCCCCCCCGGCACGGGCAAGACCTCGCTGGGCCGCTCGATCGCCGAGGCCTTGGGGCGCAAGTTCGTGCGCATGAGCGTGGGCGGCATGCGCGACGAGGCCGAGATCCGCGGCCACCGGCGCACCTACATCGGCGCGCTGCCCGGCCGGATCATCCAGAGCATCAAGACCGCCGGTTCGAACAACCCCGTGTTCATGCTCGACGAGATCGACAAGCTGGGCCGCGATTTCCGCGGCGACCCGTCGTCGGCGCTGCTCGAGGTGCTCGATCCGGAGCAGAACCATTCATTCAGCGACCATTACCTGGACGTTGACTACAGCTTGTCGAACGTGCTGTTCATCACGACTGCGAACATTGTCGACCCGATTATTCCGGCGTTGCGGGACCGGCTCGAGATCATCGAGCTGCCGGGGTACAT
>DATNEZ010000328.1:0-4222 GCA_035606645.1 Binatia bacterium | reverse complement strand
ACGGCCGGATTCATGTCGCAAAGCGGCGCCCTGGGCGAGATGATCCTGGCGCACGCCGCGCAGATCGGTCTCGGGATCGCCTGCTTCGTCAGCATGGGGAACAAGACCGACCTCTCCGGCAACGACCTCCTCGAGGCGTGGGAGGACGATCCGCGCGTGAACTGCATCCTGATGTACCTCGAATCGTTCGGCAACCCCAGGCGCTTCCTGTCGATCGCCCGCCGCGTGACGCGCAAGAAGCCGATCCTGGCGGTGAAGTCGGGGCGGACGGCGGCCGGCGCGCGCGCCGCGTTCTCCCACACCGGGGCGCTGGCGGGGATCGGGGCGGGGTACGACACGCTGCTCGACCAGGCGGGGGTGATCCGCGTCGACTCGATGAGCGAGATGTTCGAGCTGGCGACCGCCTGCGCGCACCAGCAGCCGCCGCGGGGGAACCGGGTCGGCATCCTCACCAACGCCGGGGGGCCGGCGATCATGGCGACCGACGCGTGCTCCACGCTCGGTCTCGAGGTCGTCGAGCTCGCCGCCGGGACGCAGGAGAAGCTCCGCCGCGTCCTGGTCCCCGAGGCGAGCGTGCGCAATCCGGTCGACATGGTGGCCGGGGCCGACGCGACGAGCTACGCGCAGGCGCTCGCGATCCTGGCGGACGAACCTGGGATCGACGCGCTGATCGTGATCTTCGTGTCCCCGATCATGATCAACGCCCTGGAGGTGGCGCGCGCCATCATCGACGCCTCGAAGCGTTCCCGCGTGCCGATCCTGACCTGCTTCATGGGGAAGGAGCAGGGACGGAAGGGGGTCGAGGATCTGCGGCGCGCCGGCGTGCCGGTCTATCTCTTCCCCGAGGAGGCGGCGCGGGCCCTGGCCGGGCTCGACCACCAGAGGCGCATCCAGGAGAGGGTCCAGGGTTCGCTCCGCCCCTTCCCGGTCGATCGACCGCGCGCCGCCCGGGTCCTCGAGGCGGCCTCCGCGGCCGGCCGGGCCGCCCTCGCGCCGGAAGAGACCGAGGAGCTGCTGCGGGCCTACGGCCTGCCGCTGGCCCCCATGCGCATCGCCGCCGGCGCGCCCGAGGCCGTGGAGGCCGCGAAGGCGCTCGGCTTCCCCGTGGTCATCAAGGGGGTGGCCGAAAGCCTGGTGCACAAGACCGAGGCCGGCGCCGTCAGGCTCGACCTGCGCAATCCCGAGGAGGTGCAGGCGGCCTGCGCCGAGATGCGCTCGGCGATCAAGGACCCGGGTCTCCGCTTCCAGGTCCAGGCAATGGTGCGCGGCGGGCGGGAGACCATCCTGGGGATCGTCCGCGACCCCACGCTCGGGCCGATGCTCATGTTCGGCCTGGGGGGGATCTTCGTCGAGGTGATGAAGGATGTCGTGTTCCGCCTCCTGCCGATCACCGACGTCGAGGCGCGCGAGATGGTGCGCGGCATCCGCGGGCACCCGGTCCTGGCGGGGGCGCGCGGCGGGGCGCCCGCCGACGAGGGGTTCCTGGTCGAGGCGCTCCTGCGCCTCGGGCAGCTGGCGGCCGACCATCCGTCCATCGAGCAGGTGGACCTCAACCCGCTGCTCGCCGGCCCCGACAGGGCGTCGTCGTTCGTGGTGGACGCGCGCGTCCGCGTCGCGTTGACCGCGCCGGACTCTTCCGTGATAATGCCGGGGTGAAAACCCGCTCCACGACCGTCCTGTGCGTGCGCCATCGCGGCAAGGTGGCGATGGGCGCCGACGGGCAGGTCACGCTCGGCTCGACCGTCATGAAGCACGGCGCACGCAAGATCAGGCGCCTGTACAAGGACAGCGTCATCGCCGGGTTCGCCGGCTCGGCGGCGGACGGCTTCGCCCTGTTCACCCGGTTCGAGGCCAAGCTCGAGGAGTTCAACGGCAACCTGGAGCGCGCCGCGGTCGAGCTGGCGCGCGACTGGCGGACCGACCGGGCGCTGCGGCGCCTGGAAGCCCTCCTCATCGTGTCGAGCGGCGCGCGCTCCTTCCTGCTGTCCGGCACGGGCGATCTCATCGAGCCGGACGACGGGCTGGTGGCGGTCGGATCGGGCGGGCCGTGCGCCCTGGCGGCGGCCCGGGCCCTGGCGCGACGGACCGAGCTGGGGGCGCGCGAGATCGTCGAGGAGTCGCTGAAGATCGCCTCGGAGATCGACATCTACACCAACGACCGGCTCGTGGTGGAGGAGCTGTGAGGCGGGACGGGCTGCCGCTTCCGGCCGTCGCCGGCGCCTCCGCGGGCGCCGTCGAGCCTGCCCCCGAGATGACCCCCCGCCAGGTGGTCGAGGAGCTCGACCGCTACATCGTCGGCCAGCACAAGGCGAAGCGGGCGGTCGCCATCGCCCTGCGCAACCGCGTGCGCCGCCTTAAGCTGGCTCCCGACATGGCGGAAGAGGTGGCGCCCAAGAACATCATCATGATCGGCCCGACCGGAGTGGGCAAGACGGAGATCGCCGGCCGCCTGGCGCGCCTCGCGGCCTCGCCGTTCATCAAGGTAGAGGCCTCCAAGTACACCTAGGTCGGCTACGTCGGCCGGGACGTGGAGTCGATGGTGCGCGACCTGGCGGACATCGCGGTCGAGATGGTGAAGGCGGAGCGCGCGCGCGCCGTCGCCCCTCTGGCCCGGGCGCACGTCGAGGAGAGGCTCCTCGACATCCTGCTTCCCCAGGCCCCGCCGCGCGACGCCGTCCTCGTCCCGGAGGCGCAGGAGCAGTTCCAGCGCACGCGCGAGAAGTTCCGCCAGCAGCTGCGCGAGGGGGTCCTGGAGGACCACCCGGTCGAGATCGAGGTCAAGCAGGACTCCTTCCCCGCGTTCCGCATCTTCGGAGGGGGCGGGCTGGAGGAGATGGACATCAACCTGCGCGAGTCCCTGGGCGGCCTGTTCGGCGGCCGCAAGAAGCAGCGCCGCGTGACGGTGCGCGAGGCGCGCGACATCCTGCAGCTCGAGGAAGAGGACAAGCTGGTGGACCTCGATGCCGCCAAGCGCGAGGCGCTCCAGCGCGTCGAGCAGACGGGCATCGTCTTCATCGACGAGATCGACAAGATCGCCGGTCGCGAGCGCGGCAGCGGCCCCGACGTCAGCCGCGAGGGGGTGCAGCGCGATCTGCTCCCTCTGGTCGAGGGGACGCGGGTCACCACCAAGCACGGCATGGTGCGCACCGACCACATCCTGTTCATCGCCTCGGGAGCGTTCCATGTCAGCAAGCCGTCCGACCTCATCCCCGAGCTGCAGGGACGCTTCCCGATCCGGGTGGAGCTGTCCTCCCTGGGGGCGCCGGAGTTCGTGCGCATCCTCACGGAGCCGAAGAACGCCCTGATCAGGCAGTACGAGGCCCTCCTGCTGACGGAGGGGATCGAGCTGGTGTTCACCCCCGAGGCGGTCCGGGCCATCGCCGAGCTGGCGGCCGAGGTCAATCGCATGTCGGAGAACATCGGCGCGCGGCGGCTGCACACGATCCTGGAGAAGCTCCTGGACGCGGTCTCGTTCGACGCCCCCGAGATGACCGAGAGGAAGTTCACGATCGACGCGGACTACGTGCGCCGGATGCTGGCCGACATCGTGAAGGACCAGGACCTGAGCCGCTACATCCTCTAACGTGCCTCCCGCGACCCGATCCGATCCGCGCGCGACCCTGCCACGGCGGGCCCTCGTGGTCCTCGTCGCCCTGGCTGCCGCATTCCCCGGATGCGGCAAACGGGGCCCGCCCATGCCCCCCCTGCGCATCACGCCGCGGCCGGCGCACGACGTCCGCGTCCGCCAGACCGGCCCCGAGGTGGTGATCGAGGCCGGCCTGTCGCTCTCGCGGACGGACGGCACGCCCCTGGGACAGGGGGCCTCGGTCCGTGTCCTGAGGATGCGGACGACGCCGACCCTGAGGCCGGGGGTCGTGTCGGCCCGTTACCTGATGGCGATGTTCCAGAAGGACGCGAAAGTGGTCGGCACGCTGACCGGCCCGGCGCTCGAGCAGGCCGCCGCATCGGAGCGCGCCGTGTTCCGCGATGCCGGCGCCCTCCCCGAAGCGCGCGAGACCCACCTGTCCCGCTTCATGTACGGCATCCAGGTGACCGACGAGAAGGGGGAGAGGTCGGCCTTCTCGGTGCCGATCGAGATCGAGGTGGTCGAGCCGCCGCCGCCCGCAAAAGGGCTCAGGGCCACGACCTCGGAGGGGCAGGTGCGCCTCGAATGGGACCCGGGGGATCCATCCCGGACGGGGGAGCTGTACAACGTCTATCG
>DATNEZ010000307.1:0-2351 GCA_035606645.1 Binatia bacterium | reverse complement strand
CCGGCTGGAGGACGCCGTGCGCAGCCACCTCATGAGCGACGTCCCGCTGGGACTGTTCCTGTCCGGCGGGCTCGACTCGACCGGGCTGGCCGTCCTCATGGCCCGCATGACCCCGGAGCCGATCCAGACCTTCGCGGTCGGCTTCGACGACAAGGAAGCGAACGAGCTCGCCTTCGCGCGCCTGGCGGCGCGGGCGGCGGGATCCGTGCACCGGGAGGTGGTGCTCGGCCCGGAGGAGTTCTTCGCCGACCTGCCGCGTCTCGTCTGGCACGAGGACGAGCCGATCGCCTTCGAGTCGAGCGTGCCGCTCTACACCGTCTCCCGGCTCGCCGGCCGGCACGTCAAGGTGGTGCTGAGCGGCGGAGGGGCGGACGAGCTGTTCCTCGGGTACAACCGGTATCGAGTCACCGCGTGGAACGAGCGGCTCGGAGAGATGTACTGGCGCCTGGTCCCCTCGGCTCTCCGGGGGCGGACGAGCCGGATCGTGAAGGGGCTTCCCCGGATGGTGCGCCGGTACGCCGAGCGCAGCTTCCTCGGGCTCGAGCCCGGTCCCCGCGAGCTGTTCTGCGAAAACTTCGCGGTCTTTCCGGAGTTCCTGCAGTCCCACCTGATGCTGGCCGGGACTGCGCCGGCCGCCCGCGATCCCTATGGTGATGTCCTGCGCCTGTTCGACGAGGCCGGGGGGGAGACGCTCGACCGGATCGGTCGCGCCGACATCCAGACCTACCTCGTCGAGCTGCTGATGAAGCAGGACCAGATGAGCATGGCGGCGTCCCTGGAGAGCAGGGTGCCCTACCTGGATCACCCGCTGGTGGAGCAGGTCACGGCGCTCCCGGCCCGCTTCAAGCTGCGCGGCTGGCGGACCAAGGCCATCCTGAGGGCGGCGCTGAAGGACGTCGTGCCCCGGGCGATCCTCGAGCGCCGCAAGATGGGGTTCCCCGTTCCCTTCGGCAAATGGATCCGGGAAGGCTGGTGGTCCGTGGTCCAGGAGTTCGTGCTCTCCCCCCGGACGCTGAGGCGCAATCTGTTCGACCCGACCGTCCTCAGGACGCTGGCGCTGGAGCACCACGCCGGCGCCGCCGACCACGGGAGCCGCCTCTGGCTCCTCGTGAATCTCGAGATCTGGCAGCGGATCTTCCTCGACGGCGAGGAGCCGCAATCCATCAAGGTCCGCCCGGGCGCCTGATTTCGCGGGCGTAGAGAAAGGCATCCATGAATCATCCATTGACGACCTGTCTCCTGCTCGTCCTCGCGTTCCAGGTGGGGGCCGCGGGCGGTCCCACGCCGGGCGATGCGAGCCTGTATCGGAGCGAGGACGGCGGAGCCACATGGAAGCCCCTCGGCCTCGGCTCTCTCGGGGTCAGCGCCCTCGCCATCGATCCCTCGGATCCGTCCACTCTCTATGCGGGGACCGAGGCAAGCGGCGTCTTCAAGAGCACCGATCGGGGGGAAACCTGGTCGGCCAGGAACGCCGGCCTGAGGAGCCTGTCGATCAACGCGCTCGGGATCAATCGCTCGAGACCGTCCATGCTGCATGCCGCCACCTCGGGCGGTCTGTACAGGAGCAGCGACGCCGGGGCGAGCTGGAGCGTCGTCGGCCCCAAGCTTTCCAACCCCGTGTTCCGGTCCGTGGTCGTCGATCCCGTCGACTCCACGACCCATTACGCGGCCGACGCCGTCTGGGTCGCCAAGAGCGTGGACGGCGGCGAGACCTGGACCTATTCCACCGTGGGCGGCGACTACGTGACCTCTCTGGCCGTCGACCCGGCGGCCCCGTCCACGCTGTACGCCGGCGTGTTCCACGCCACGCCCAAGGGAGGCGGGGTCTACAAGAGCGTCGACGGGGGCATCAAGTGGACCTTCGTCAGCGGCAGCATCATCAGTCCCGCGGGGCGCTATTACGACGTGAACTCCCTCGCCATCGACCCCTCGGGGACGTCGATCGTCTACGCCGGCACGGGCGGGGCGGGCGTCTTCAGGAGCGCCGACGGTGGTTCGACCTGGACGGCGGCGAACGCCGGCCTGGGCAGCGTCTCGGTGTGCGCCCTGGCGATCGATCCCAGGAGCCCCTCCACCATCTATTCCGCCACCGACGGCCACGGGATCTTCAAGAGCACCGACGGCGGGAAGACGTGGACCGCGGCGACCGCGGGGCTCGGCATCCGCCTGTCGGCCGCCCTGGCGATCGACCCAACCAACCCGGCCAGGGTCTACGCCGGCCTGCGCGGCGACGGCATGGACGCCTCCGCGGCGAGACTGGCGCAGGGCCTGTGACGATCTCCGGCACGCCGGCAGCGCGGCAGCACCCCGAGGATCATCCGGCGCTCGAGGGGGCGTCGATCATATGTTTC
>DATNEZ010000288.1:0-3991 GCA_035606645.1 Binatia bacterium | reverse complement strand
CGGGCGGTGCTGCTGCGCCTGCGTCGCTGCGTCGCCTCCGGCCGGCCGGTGGTCCTGCACTCGGACCGCAAGCCGCTGTACGAGCGTCTCGGGCGCCGCGTGTTCGGGAGCCGCTTCACCTGGATGCCGCACTCCGCGTCGGCGCGGCGCGACCGGCGCAACCCGCTCTTCCCGATCAACCACACCAACGCCCGGCTGCGGCACTTCCTGGCGCGCCTCCGGCGGCGGAGCTGGTGCGTCAGCAAGCGGCGGCTGCGCCTGCAGCAGCATCTGCAGATCGCGACGCTCTGGGTGAACTACTGCCGGCCGATCACGAACCGAACCGGCATCACGCCAGCCCAGGCGCTGGGGCTGGCTCCCAGGCGCTGGCGGGAGGAAGAGGTTCTCGCCTGGAGAGAGGACTGGGGCACGCTCCCAAACGCCGCCTGACCCGGCCGCGCCCAAACTCCACGGTCGTCGGGCATTTTCATCAGCGAAACCAGGTCACCCAGACGGGGCTGGACCAGGCGACATCGTCCGCCTGGCCGTCCTCCGCGCCGGGTGTCTCCATGAAAACCCGGACGTAGTACAGCCACTCCTGCGGCCAGAATCCGCCGGCCGGCATCGGGTTCTGGATCGCCACCGACCCGGTCCAGGTCTCGGCCGAAGGGGCGGCCGACAGCAGCAGCTGGTAAGGCACGTACGGGTTGCCCGCCTGGGCGCCCCAGACCTCGACGCGAATGATCGTCATGCCGGCCATGACGTCGACATCGGCGCTGAGCGGGCCGGGCCCGCGGAAGGTGAACGAGGATCCCATTCCCCGTCCGCCGACCTTGAAGTCGAGCCAGGCGCGCACGCCGGTCGTGGCATAGGTCTGGCGCGCGCCGAGCGCGTCGAAGATCGCGCCCCGATCGCGCGACGGGCTCAGGACCACGGCATAGCCCCCCGGCTCGTTCAGGTGGTAGCGGCTGCCGTCGGGGGACATGTCGTCGTTGATCCCCGCCTGCTGCGTGTGGTTGTCCGAAGCGCCGATGACCCCGATGTGCGCCGCCCGGTTGCGCCAGCCGTAGCGGAAGGTCCATCTCCCGGGCGCCGGCTCGTTCCCCTCGAAGGCCGTCCAGGCCCCCTCGCCGTTGTACGGCTCCTCGCCGAGCGACTGCTGGTTGTAGTTGCGCGCCGAGAAGATCTCGCCGACCCTCTGGTACGACTCGACCAGCGAGCGCGGGGCGACCGGCGAGTAGCCGTAGGCGAAGTCCCAGTCGATGTTGTTCTCGTAGGCCGACATCATGTGGGGGATCACCAGGACCCGGCCGGGTCCGTATCCCACCAGGTTGTAGAAGCGCGCGAGGCACTGGGGCGGCAGGTAGCGCACGTCTCCCGGCAGGATCGGCAGCGCATCGGCAGGATCGAAGTCCCGGAACATGACGATGCGGTGCAGGTACGCCGCCACGAACGGGGTGATGTGGTGGCTGTGCCACTCGTATCCCGGAAAGACGATGAACGATCCGGCCGAGTCGGCGTCGAACCCGCGGGCCGCTCTCTGGGAACGGGACCACCAGTCCCCCAGCCCGTGGATCGGGAACAGGTCGCCGGTGCAGCGGCCCCCCGCCGCGAACTCGGGATCGGCCGCCACCGCGGGCGGCGGCTGGTAGCCATCCGTGCGCACCGAGTGCTCGGTGAGCGCCGCGAAGTCCTCGCCGGCGACGGTCTTCAGGTAGGTGAGCGTGTCCCGCGCGGTGGTGTACAGCGCCATGTGATCGCCGGGAGTGATCCAGCCGAGGAACTTGCGATCCTCGCCGCCGTCCCCCGAGTGCACGTGCAGGTCCCCCACCAGGCGCTGCGCAGGCGGCTGGCCGTCCCAGGCCCGGCTGTACTGATAGATCGGCCGCGCGCCGGCGAGGGCCGGCACGATGCGGTAGCTGCCCGCGGCGGCGTAGACCGCCGTCCCCTCGCGGCGCCATTCGTCCTGGAACGTCAGCGTGTCGTTCACGCCGCCGCTCAGCCCGACCGTCCCGGTGATCGGGCGCGGGTTGCCGTAGCGGTCGGTGACGACCACCGCGAACTGGAACGGCGTGCCGGCCACGACGTCGAGCGGCGCGATCGCCCGCACGAACGCGACGTCGGGCTGCGGGTCGATGCGAAGCGGCGCCACCTGCTCGTCGCCGAGGACCGTCCAGGGACCCGGCACGGGCGTCCCGTTCGGCGTCGTCACGAACGAGCGGTAGCGGAAATGCGCCCGCAGCGGGCGTCCCGTCCAGGCGGTCGCGCGCGCCGGGATCCGCCCCGTGTAGGTCAGGCGCAGGCGCTCCCCCGCCGTCATGACCTGCCAGGACTGGAGGTAGACCCCGAGTACGTGCGGGTACGGCAGCAGGGCGATCGGATCGTGTCCCGCCACCGCCATCTGGACCTCGCGCCCGGATCCCTTCTGCCCGACGAGGACAGCCTTCCAGTACCCGTCCCGTCCCGTGAAGGAGCAGGGAGGAAAGTCCTTCCAGCACAGAAGCGGGCTGTCGAACTCCCCCGCGCCGGTCGACGCGTTGTCGGTCTCGCTGGTGAGCACGCTCGCCATCGGCAGCTCGATCTGCACGATGGAGCGGTCCCCTTCCCAGCCGGTGTTGAGGGTCCCGGGCAGGCCGCCGCCGCGCAGCGTCTCCGGGAGCGTGAATTCGAAAATGAGCGGCGGATCGACGGGGCCCCCCGCGTGCGCGCCCGCGATCAGGACGTCAGGGGTGACGTTCAGGACGTACGGCGGAACGGCGACCGGGTTGGCGGCCCGGATGCCGAGGCCGCCTGCGGGAAGAAGCGCCAGGACGGCCACGCCGGCGGCCGCCGCAGGAATCATCCATGTGAAGGAGCGCTGCATCAATGTTCATTCCGACTGTTGGAGAATGATAGCACAGGCCGGAATCGGCCTGGCTCAGGGGTTCTGCGGGGGGACCGGGAGAGGCTCTTCGGCGGGGGGCCGGTCTTCCGTCCGCCCCTTGAAGTTGAGCGGATAGTCGACCAGCGACAGGCTCAGGTTGAGGCCGCTCGTGGGGGACACGTCCACGACCTTCAGATCGATCGACACGTATCCGGGCGACGCGACCAGGACCCGGTAGCGCCCGGGCGGGACGGCGGGAAGCGAGAAGGTGCCGTCGAGCCCCGAGAAGGCCTGCAGGCTCCCCTTCCCCGCCTGCGGAAGGAGCATGACCGAGACCTCGGGAATCGGCTGCCTCTGCGCGTCGAGGAACGTGCCCCGCACCGGGACCGTTGCCGCCGCCGGCCCGTCCGGCGCCGCGCTTGGGGGCGGGGCGCCGCCGGCCTCCGGCTTCTTCAGCGTCTCGCCGAGAAGCACGGCCGGCGACTTGAGCCCCTTGTCTCGCGACCCCATGTCGAAATCCACGATGTTCCTGAACGGGGGCCGGACCTCGATCCGTTCCTTGCGGCGCGTCAGGTCTTCCATCGTCCCGACCTCGATGTCGTAGGTCCCCGCCGGCAGGTCCTTGAAGACGTAGGCCCCCTTCTCGTCGGTGCCGGTGACGCGCAGGACGCCGTCCTGCCCCTTCGACTTGAGCTGCACCATGCACCCGACCATCGGCTTCTTCTGGGGGTCCTGCACCGTCCCGGTGATCGTCCCGACGACGCGGCGCGCGGGAGGGGGGTCCGGCGCGGGGGCAGGAGCCGGCGCGTCCTGGGCGGCGGCCGGGGCGACCGCCAGAAGCAGGATGGCCACCCCCAGGCCAAGGAGCCCGATACTTGGACCGGCTCCTGGGTCTCTCCGTCGCTTGAACATGGTGGCAGAATTATAGCCGAGGAACGCCCGCATGAAATTCGCCGCCGACTGCATGCTCGGTACCCTCGCCAAGTGGCTCATCATCCTGGGGCACGACGTCTTCTACACCGCCCGCATCGAAGACCGGCGCCTCGTCGAGCTGGCCCGCCGGGAAGGCCGCACCATCCTGACCCGCGACCGCCGGCTGGTCCTGAGGCGCGACGCCCGCGACCACATCCTGATCGAGAGCCAGGACCT
>DATNEZ010000273.1:0-18721 GCA_035606645.1 Binatia bacterium | reverse complement strand
CTGGCCCGTGGTCCTCTTCCTGATCGCCGAGCCGCTGCGCAACCTGGGACGCTACACCTTCGCCGACGTGGTCGCCGCGCGCCTGCGCCAGACGCCGGTGCGCATCGCGGCGGCGGTGGGGACGCTCGCCACGGTGACGCTGTACCTGATCGCCCAGATGGTCGGGGCGGGGGGGCTGATCAAGCTGATGTTCGGCATTCCCTACGAGTCGGCCATCGTGATCGTCGGGGCGGCGATGATCGCCTATGTCCTGTTCGGCGGGATGATCGCGACCACCTGGGTGCAGATCGTCAAGGCCTTCCTGCTGCTCGGAGGGGCGGCGGTCCTGGCGACGCTCGTCCTGCTTCGCTTCGACATGAATCCCGCGGCGCTCTTCGCCGCGGCGGCGGAGCGCTACGGGCCGGGAGTTCTCTCGCCCGGGCGCCTGGTGCAGAAACCGCTCGACGCGATCTCCCTGGGGCTCGCCCTGATGTTCGGCACGGCCGGCCTGCCGCACATCCTGATGCGCTTCTACACCGTGCCGGACGCCCGCGCGGCGCGGACCTCTGTCTTCTACGCCACCGGGCTCATCGGGGCCTTCTACCTGATGACCTTCATCCTCGGGTTCGGCGCGATGGTGTTCGTGGGCCCGGAGGCTATCAAGGGCGTCGAACCCGGGGGGAACATGGCGGCGCCGCTCCTGGCCGAGCACCTGGGCGGAACGGCGTTTCTGGGGTTCATTGCCGCGGTGGCCTTCGCGACGATCCTGGCGGTCGTGGCCGGGTTGACCCTTTCGGGGGCCGCGGCCCTGTCGCACGATCTGTGGGTCCACGTCGTGAGGAAGGACCTCGCGAGCCCGGCGGAGCAGCTGCGCGTGGCCCGCATCGCGACCGTCGGCCTGGGAATCGTCGGCGTGCTTCTTGGGATCACCTTCAAGGGACAGAACGTGGCCTTCATGGTCGGGCTCGCCTTCGCCATCGCCGCCAGCGCCAATTTCCCCGCCCTGGTCCTGTCGATCTTCTGGCGCGGCTACACGACGGCCGGTGCCGTGACGAGCATGCTGCTCGGGACGATCACGACGCTGGCCCTCATCTACCTGTCGCCGACCGTGCAGATCGACATCCTGAAGCACGAGGCGGCGTGGTTTCCGCTCAAGAACCCGGCCCTCGTCACGATGCCGCTGTCGTTCGCCGCCGGCATCGTCGTGTCGCTCTGCACCGCGCGCCGTGAGGAGTCGGCCGGGTTCGCCAGCCAGCAGCGGCGGATGCATCTCGGTGCGGCGGGGGAGCCGTGAGCGATCCACGCTGGCACCGCCTCGGCGCGGTCGACGACCTGAAGACGAAACCGCTACGGCAGGTCCTGGCCGGCGACGTCTGGATCGCCCTGTCCTTCAAGGACGGTGTGTTCGGGGCGGTCTCGGGCCGCTGCAACCACGTCGGCGGGCCGCTCGGCGACGGGGAGATCGACGACAAGGACTACATCGTCTGCCCCTGGCACCACTGGCGGTTCCACCGATTGACCGGCGAGGAGCGTCCCGGCATCCCGGCGGCCGTGCCGCGCCACGACCTCAAGGTGGAGAACGGCGACCTCTATGTCGACCTGACGCCGGCCACGAAGCGCATCCAGGTGCCGCACAAGCCCCACCCGCTGAGCCGGGAGATCAAGCGTGAGCCGGGGCCGCTGCGCGTCGCCGGCATCTCGACCTCGGCGATGAACCGGAAATTCCCGCGCTACTCGACCTCCGAGGACCTTCTTCAAGTAGCGCTCGACCAGGCGGCGTCCCGGGGGGCCGAGTCGAAACTGATCCGGCTCAACGACCTGCAGTTCAGGGCGTGCGAGGGGTACTACTCGGTGAGCGCCGAGGCCTGCATCTGGCCCTGCACGATCACCCGGGCGGACCCGGCGGACGAGCTGACCGCGGTCTACGAGGCCCTGGTCTTCTGGGCCGACGTGGTCCTGATCTCGACGTCCATCCGCTGGGGGGCCCCCGCCTCGCTCTATTCGAAGATGATCGAGCGGCTGAACTGCGTGCAGAACCAGATCACGACGCACAATCGAGTCCTCATCCGCAACAAGGTGGCCGGCTTCGTCATCACGGGCGGGCAGGACAACATCCAGGCGGTCGCCGGCCAGATGATGATGTTCTTCGGCGAGCTGGGGTTCCACTTCCCGCAGTTCCCGTTCGTCGCCCACAGCCGCGGCTGGTCGGCGGAGGACATGGAGGAGAACACGGCCTTCGTCAGGAAGGACCCGAAGCTGCGGGACGGCGTCCGCGCCCTGGCCGACCGCTGTCTGCAGATGGCCGGCGTCCTGATCGCGTCGGGCGAGGGGGCCGCGCAGATCGAGCGCGGCGGCCGCAAGGCCTGCGCCCCCGAGGCGCCCGCCCCGGGATCAGGGCCGAGCACCCGGGCGGGCTCCTAGCGCCCCTCGGGGTCGAGCGTCCTGTCGAAGTGCATCCAGATCAGGCGCGAGGACCGGAAGAGGTACGGCGAAGCGAGACAGATGATCGGCACGCCCGCCGCCAGCACCGCCAGATCCGGGAGCCGCCGGAAGACGACGCGCAGCAGCAGGACTGCCACGAGGTACGCCGGGATCGCCATCGCGTAGCTGACGTACATCGCCCCCACGAAGTACCCCGGCTCCCGCTCGAAGACGAGCCCGCACGACGGGCAGGCGTCGTTCATCGCCAGCGCCCCGCGGAACACCCGTCCCTCCAGGCACCGCGGGCACCTCTGCCGCGCCACCGCGATCGCCCGTGACTTGAAGCCGTGCGCCGCCATCGACCCCTCCGTGCACCTTCGCCGCAGCCTATCACGCCCCCGCAGCATCCATGGGCCGCCTCAGCGCCCGCCATGCCGGCGGGCCCCGGTGAGGGGTGTTCTTGATCCCGGCGCCCCCGTAAGGTAGGCTCTGCCCCACCATGACAGGCAACACGTCCCTCCCGGACCCTCGGGCCATTCTCGAGGAGGCGCGGTCGCTCCGCTCCTTCATCGTCGACCTCACCCTGCGGGTCTGCCGCGAGAGGACCGTCAACTACTTCCCGGAGGACTTTCCGGGGGGCGGCCCCGACGGGATGACGTCGCCGGGACAGGAGGGGAAGGTCACCGCCATCCTGGCCGGGGAGCTGCAGAAGCTGGGAGTCCCCTCGACGACGCACGCCAAGGTGCCGGGCCGGGACAACCTCCTGGCGACCGTCGGCCGGGGACAGCCCGGGTTCCGCCAGATGCTGGTGCTGCTGCACACGGACGTGGTGCCGAGCGGCGCCCCATCCGACTGGAAGTTCTCCCCGTTCGAGCCGTTCGAGAAGGAGGGGAAGCTCTACGGGCGCGGTGTCCTGGACGACAAGGGGCCGCTGGTGGCGGCGTTCGCGGCGCTGCGCATCCTGAAGGCGCACGAGGACCAGCTGCAGGGGGCCTTCACCTTCGGCGCCGTGGGGGACGAAGAGGTCGGCATCGGCGTCGGCCTGCCGTACCTGATCGAGCAGAAGCTCATCCGCTGCACCGACGCCGTCATCCCGGACATCGCGGGCAACATGAAAGAGGTCAACATCGCCGAGAAGGGGCGGGTCCTGCTGAAGATCAAGGCGCGCGGCAAGCAGGCGCACGCCATGGAGCCGGCCAAGGGGGTGAACGCGATCAACGCCATGTCGCGCTTCCTGGTGTCGCTGCAGAACACCCGGCTGCGGCACCGCGCCCACCCGGTCCTGGGCGGGCCGACGGTGAACGCCGGCCTGGTGCGCGGCGGGGTGGCGCCGAACGCGGTGCCGGCCGACTGCGAGGCGACCCTCGACATCCGCTACGTCCCCGGCCAGACCGGGGACGGGATCCGCGCCGAGGTGCAGGCGCTGGCCGACGAGGCGATCTGGGGTCCGGGGGAGGTCGCGGCGGGCTCGCTCTCGGTCGAGATCATCCAGGATGCGCTGCCGTGCGAGGTGGCGCCCGACGCGCCGATCGTCAAGCGGATCCTGCGCCACGCCCCGGACGCGAAGGTCACCGGCAGCGGCGGCGGGACGTTCGCCAAGGACCTGGTCCTGATGGGGGTGGACGCGGTCGGCTGGTCGTGCGGCGACGAGGCGACCTACCATCAGCCCAACGAAGAGATCGAAGTCGAGCAGCTCGTCACCTTCGCCGGGCGTCTCGCGAACCTGGCATTTGAAATCGCCAACGAGAAGCGCGCGTGATTCTTGGCGTCCTCCTGCTGTCGGCCCTGGCGGCCGGGCCGGCGCTTGCCGAAGAGTCGCCCCCGAGTCCCCACGACGCCACGGGGCACCAGCCGTTTTCGGACGTCGACACATGGTCGAAGATCTTCGACGACCCGAAGCGCGACGAGTGGCAGAAGCCGCAGGAGACGGTCGCCGCCCTGGGCCTCAAGCCAGGGCAGATCGTCGCCGACCTGGGGGCCGGCACCGGCTACTTCGAGCGCCATCTCTCCCGGGCGGTGGCGCCGGGGGGCATCGTCCTGGCGATCGACCCGGAGCCAGAGATGGTGCGGCATCTCGCCCTGCGCGCCATGAAGGAGCAGACGCCGAACGTGGTGCCGGTCCTGGCGCTGCCGGACGAGCCGTTCCTGCCGTCCGGCCGGGTCGACTGCGTCCTGATCGTCGACACGTACCATCACATCGACGACCGCCTCAACTACTTCCGGCGGATGAAAGGGGCGCTGGCCCCGGGCGGGCGCGTGGTGATCATCGACTTTCACAAGCGCCCGCTGCCGGTCGGGCCGCCGCCCCCGCACAAGCTGGCGCGCGAGTTCGTCCTGGACGAGATGAAGCAGGCGGGGTGGAAGCTCGCGGCGGAGCCCACCTTTCTTCCCTACCATTACTTCCTGATCTTCCAGCCCGCGCCCCGCTGAGCCGCGGCGCCCGAGGATGACATGCTGACCACGTCCGATTTCAAGAAGGGGCTGGCGATCCAGGTCGAGGGCGTCCCCTACATCGTCATGGAGTACTCGGTGCAGACCCCCTCGGCGCGCGGATCGGCGACCCTCGTCCGCATCAAGGGGCGGAACGTGATCACCGGCCAGGTCCTGGACATGACCTTCAAGTCCGGAGACAAGTTCGAGGAGCCGGACCTCGAGCGCCGCAAGATCAACTTCATGTACTCGGACGGCGACGACTACCACTTCATGGACGAGGAATCCTACGAGCAGTTCCACATGCGCCGCGAAGCCCTGGGGGGAACGGTGCAGTGGCTCCGCGAGGGGGTGACGCTGCGCTCGATCGTCTTCCAGGGGCGCGTGGTCGGCGTCGAGCTGCCGCAGTTCGTCGAGATGAAGGTGATCGAGACGGGGCCCGGGGGCCGTTCGGACATGGCGAGCGGCAAGGTGACGAAGCCCGCGACGCTCGAGAACGGCACGGAGATCCGGGTGCCCGTGTACCTCGATGCCGGCGAGAGCGTGATCGTGGACACCGGCACCGGGGAGTTCGTGAAGCGCGTCGGAAAGTGACCGCCCGCCCGCCTGCCGCGGGGAACGGGGCCTCTGGAGGACTCGCATGAAACTGTCGCGCAGGACGATGGCCCGCGCCGTGTTCGGCGCCCCGCTGGTCCTGGCCGCCGCGTCGGCGGCAGGAGTCGAATCGCTGCTCGGGATTGCGAAGGCGCGCGCCGCCGGCCAGGCCGAGGAGCCGAAGGCGCCCCCGGCCGAGCCGGAAGAGCCGCCCGTCGCCCGCTTCCTGGCGAAGCAGGAGGAAGGCCTGAGCGGCGACGAGCGCAAGCGCGTGCGCCGGGACGTGACCGGGCTCGAGCAGGCGCTGAAGGAAGTCCGCGACTTCAAGATCGGCAACGACGTTCCTCCGAGCGGCGCCTTCCGCGCCTTCAAGGCGAGGAGGTCCCATGCTCGCTGACGACATCCTCTACAAGCCGGTCACCGAGCTGTCGCGCCTGGTGCGCTCCCGGAAGATCTCGCCCGTCGAGCTGACGCGCGCCTACCTGGCGCGCATCGAGGCGCTGAACCCGAGGCTGTCCGCCTTCGTGACCGTGACCGGCGACCTGGCCCTCGCCGAGGCGAAGCAGGCCGAGAAGGAAATCGCCGCCGGCCGCGACCGTGGCCCGCTCCACGGCATCCCTTACGGCGTCAAGGACCTGGTCGCCACGAAGGGAATCCGGACGACGTGGGGGGCGAAGCCGTACGAGAACCAGATGTTCGACCAGGACGGGGCGGTCGTCACGAAGCTGCGCGCGGCGGGAGCGATCCTGCTCGGCAAGCTCGCGATGATCGAGCTGGCGGGGGGGCTCGGCTACTCGAAGGGGGACTCCTCCCTGACCGGCGGGGCGCACAATCCGTGGGCGCTCGATCGCTGGACCTGCGGCTCGTCCTCCGGCTCGGGGGCGGCCGTGGCGGCCGGGCTGGTGCCGTTCGCCATCGGCTCGGAGACCTGGGGATCGATCATCTGCCCGTCCTCCTTCTGCGGCATCTCCGGACTGCGCCCCACCTTCGGCCGGGTGTCGCGGCGGGGGGTGATGGCGCTGTCGTGGACCCTCGACAAGCTCGGGCCGATGGCCCGCTCGGCCCGCGACTGCGAGATCGTCCTCGACCGGATCCAGGGGCACGACCCGGACGATCCCTACTCGTCCGAGGAGAGGCCCGCCCCGCCCTCCGACCCGGCCGCGGTGAAGCGGCTCAAGGTCGGCTGGTTCAAGCTCGACTTCGACAAGTTCGGCGACAAGTCGGTCGAGAAGGCGTTCCTGGGGGCGCTCGACGATCTGCGCCGCTCGGGAATCCGCATCGAGGAGGCGAAGCTCCCCGAGCTGCCGTTCGAGTCGACGACCGTCGTGGTCCTGTCGGCCGAGGTCGCGACCGCCTTCGAAGAGCTGGAGCGATCGGGGGACGCGCGCAAGATGGTCAGCACCGGCGCGCCCCTGGCGTTCGTGACCGCCCGGGCGGTGCGTGGAGCCGACTACGTGAAGGCCCAGCGCGTCCGCACGGTCTGCCAGGAGAAGATGGCCGAGTTCTTCTCGCGCTACGACGTGCTGCTCTACCCGGGCGAGGGGCACACCGCCTTCCCGCTCGACAAGGACTTCAGCGACATCGCGTGGGCCGACCCGGTCGGCGCCGCCGGCAACCTGTGCGGCCTGCCGGCCATCTCGGTACCGTGCGGCTTCGGCGACGGCGGCCTGCCGGCCAGCCTCACGGCCCTGACCTCCTCGTTCGAAGAGGACAAGGGGATCGCGATCGCCCGCCACTTCCAGCAGCTCACGTCCTGGCACCTGAAGCGGCCGCCGCTCGACCGCCTGGCCGGGATGCGCGACGCCGGGGCGCGGGCTGCCGGGGCCCCGGCGCCCGCGGGCTCCTGAGGGAACGTGGATCCGAAGGGGAAGGTCGCGCTGATCTCCGGGGCCGCGCGCGTCGGCCAGGCCGTGGCGGAGGCCCTGGCCCGCCGCGGCTGCCACGTGGCGCTCACCTACAACCGCTCGCGCGAAAGCGCCGAGAAGGTCGCGGTCCGGATCCGTGACCTCGGGTCTCGCGCCCTGGCGCTGCGCGCCGACCTGTCGACGGCGAAAGGGGCCGCGGCGGCCGTCGAGGCGGTGCGCTCCGGTCTCGGCGGGCCCGACATCCTGATCGGCATGGCCTCCGTGTACGGCAAGACCCCCTTCGAGCGCCTCGACGAGGAGGCATGGCACGCCAATCTCGACGTCGATCTGTCGAGCGCCTTCCACCTGGCGCGCCGCGCGGCCCCCATCATGAAGAAGGCGGGATCCGGTCGGATCGTCCTGTTCGCGGACTGGCTTCCCGCGAGCGGACGGCCGCGCTACCGCGGCTTCCTGCCGTATTACGTCGCCAAGGCGGCGATCGTCGGCCTGACGGAGAGCCTGGCGCTCGAGCTGGCCCCCGAGATCCTGGTGAACGCCATCGCTCCCGGTCCCATCCTGAAGCCGGCCGGGTTCAGCGCCAAGGGGGACCGGGCGGTGCGCCGGGCGACGCCGCTCGGACGCTGGGGAGGGCCGGAGGAGATCGCGCGCGCCGTGATGTTCCTGGTGGAGACCGAGTTCGTCACCGGCGAATGCCTGCGCGTCGACGGCGGCCGCCACCTCCGCTGACATGAAGCGGGACGCCATCCTCCTCTTCCTCGGGCTCTGGTTCCTGTACGGGGCGACGATCGATCGGACCGACGTCTACGACTACGCCCTGCAGCAGTTCGTCATCGCCTCGCTCGTCGGCCGGGGGACCTACGCGATCGGCGAGGCCGGCGACGACCGGCTGAAGCGGGTCACCGACACCTTCGTCTACAACGGCCGTCGCCTGCCGGCCAAGCAGCCGGGACAGTTCACCATCGGGGCCCTCGCGTACCTGGCGTGCGCCCCCTTCGGCATCGCGTACAACAAGGACCGAATCCTGGCGTCGGCCGCCGTCACGTGGCTGACCTCTTCTTTACTGTCCGCGCTCTCGGCGGCCTGCATGTACCTGCTCCTGGCCGGAGCCTGGGGGTTCGCCCGCGGCCACGCCGCCTTCGCGACGGTCGCCACGGGGGCCGCCACGACTCTCTTCCCTTACTCGGGGGTGGCGCATCACGACATCCTGGCGGCCTCGTGCCTGGTCATGGCGCTCTTCCTGATCGAAACCTCCATCCATGCGACCGCGGGGGCCCGCGTGTCGAGCGCGGAGCGGCGAGCGGGAAGATGGCGCGCCCTCGCGGCCCCCATGGGTGCGGGCGTCCTGCTGGGCCTGACCCTCTGCACCTCGATGCTTCCGGCGATGATCGTGCTTCTCCTGGTGGCGCACGTGGCGCTGGCGCGCGACCGGGCGCGGACCCTGGCCCTGCTCGGCGGGCTGTTCGCGGGCCTGCTGCCGCTCCTGGCCTACAACGCGCACTATTTCGGCAGCCCGTTCCTGATGGCCAACGCGGCGGGGGGGTTCACCGACACGTTCTTCCGGCCGGGCGCCGCGACCTTCCTGCATCATCTGAATGTCTACTTCGGGGCCGGGGACCTGTCGGTCCTGAAATACATGCCGATCGTCGTCCTGGGAGGAGCGGGGCTCGCCCTCCTCGACCGCCGCCTCGGCGCGCAAAAGCGCATGCTGTGGGCCGCGATCGGGCTGCACCTCGCCTACGTGACGAACATCGAGACCATCGGGGGCTGCCAGTACGGTCCCAGGTACCTGATTCCGATCGTGCCTCTCGCCATGCTCGGCCTGCCGGCGTTCCTGGCGTGGGGAGCGGCGGGTCGAAAAGCCTGGCCGGTGGTCCTGGCCGGGGTCCTGGCCCTCGGCTCGGCGGCGGTGAATTTCGTGGGCGCCCTCGGGGGGACGATGGTCTGCGACACGGGGCGGTTCGCGCTCTTCCAGGACCTCGGCGCGATCGCCAGGCTGACCCCGGCGGATTTCCCCCTGGCGCCGCTCTGCCTGGGCCTGGCGATCCTCACGGCCATCGGCTTCGGCATCCAATACCGGCTGGCCCGATCCGGCCGCTGGTCAACCTGATGGACCTGATGTAGTATTCGCCCCCCCGAAACAAGGAGGCTCGACCATGAACCAGGCAAGACATGCGCGCGCTACCCGTCGCAACGCCGTCCTGATGGCCGTTGTCCTGGCCACGGCCGGGACACTGGCCGCCGTCACGCAGGCGATCGCGGCGCCGGAGACCTACACGATCGATCCGGCGCACAGCGCCGTCGGCTTCTCGATCCGGCACCTGTTCAGCCGCGTGCCCGGCCGGTTCACGAAGTTCGAGGGGAAGATCGTCGTCGACCGGGACGATTTCACCAAGAGCTCGGTCGACGTCTCGATCGACGCCGCGAGCATCGACACGAACGAGCCGGCGCGGGACAAGCACCTGAAGAGCCCCGATTTCTTCGACGTGGCCAAGAACCCGAAGCTCACCTTCAAGTCGACCAAGGTCACCCAGGCCGGACCGACCAAGCTCTCGGTCGAAGGCAGCCTCACGATCCGGGGCACCACGAAGCCGGTCACGCTCGACGTCGACGTGCTCGGATTCGGCCCTGGCTACGGCGGCAAGGTCCTGGGCGGCTTCGAGGCGCGCACCAAGATCAATCGGCAGGACTTCGGCGTCGCGTGGAACGACCTGATCGAAGGGGGCGGCGCGGTCCTCGGGGACGAGGTCGAGATCAAGATCAACGTCGAGGCGGCCCGGGAAAAGCCCGCGCAGCCTGCCGCGAGCCCGGCAAAGAAGGGGAACTAGGCCCGACGCTCGGACGGACCCCTAGGCGGCCGGCAGGACGGTGCCTGAGGTCGCGACCGTCTCTCCGTCCGGCCCGAGATACCGGGCCATCAGAGTCTGCGCCTCGGCCACGTGCGCCGCGAGCCGTTCGCGGGAGCAGGAGGACGGGGCGAAGATCACCATCGCCAGCGCGCGCGTGCCCGGAGTCACCGACGTCCTGAGCGAGTCGGAGGTCGGGTTCCCGAACGGCCCCTCGGCGTCGGCCAGGGTCGGGCGGCCGTCCAGGTGCACGTCGTCCTTGCGGATGCCGGGATACGACTCGCCTGGACGTCCGCGCCGCAGGACCACCTCGCCCCGTACGCATCCCGCGTCGTACAGGCCGATCGGCAGCAGGAAGCGCAGCGAGCACAGGGTGCAGACGTCGACCGCGTTCAGGATGCGCGGCAGCCCCTTGCCCTGAAGGACGCGTCGCAGCAGGGCCTCCGAGGACGGCCGCGTGCGCGTCGGATCGATCCCGAAGGCGCGGTACAGCTCGCGGGCCGGCGCGAGGCCGTCGATCTCGCCCGGCGCGCGGCCCGCGTGCTCCGTCCCCAGGGCGGACGCGACCCGGTCCATCTCGGCGAGCAGGTCGGCGCCGGCCGGCCCGACGGCGACGGGCGCCGCGTGGACCAGGCCGGCGCGCAGCAGACGGCGCGCCCCCTCGTCGATCTGCAGTCCGGTGCCGGGCTCCCACACGTCCAGACCTCCACTGGGTCGGGGCCGGCCGCCGCTCAGCGCAAGGGCGTCCGGCGGTTGACGACGCTGATCGGCGCCGGCAGGCTCCCGACGTAGAGCAGATCGTAGTCCACGCTGGCCCGGATCGAGGCGTATCCCTCGAAATAACCGGCGATGCCGGCCACGTTCACCAGGAAGTCCGGATTGAGCCGCGACAGGTCCACCGAGACCATCGCGCCGGGGATGCGCGCGAACGTGACTCCGCCGATGTGCCGGCTGACCCGGAGATTCATCCTCTTCTGCGCCGGGATGCAGTGGAACTGGCAGAGGAGCGGCACGTCGGCGGGCAGCGTCACCTCGGCCGAGGCGAAGGCGAAATTGAAGAAGGCGTTGTTCTGGACGTTTCCACCGAAGACGCCGGGAGACAGGAACGGGCCGCCGAACTCGCCGACGTTCGGAAAGTAGTCGAACCCGACCAGATCGAAGGCGTCCGAGGGGAAGCCGGCGCGGTTCATCCCCGTGGTGTGGGCGTTCCACAGGCCGAAGGCGACCTGGGAGAAGCCGTTCGGATCGGCGAACAGGCCCTCCGAGCGGATCGTGAGGATCGCCCCGAACTCGAACTCGTCGCCGGATGTGAGCACCCGGCCGATCGGCGTCGAGATGCGGCCCGCGGGGAGGGTCGTGTCGTAGAGCACCCGCAGCGTTCCCGGGCGGTCGGTGGGGAAGTGCGGCCCGTCCATCACGTAGTCGAACCTGGCCGCCACGTTCCCCTCCGGATAGAAGACGATCCCGCCCGTGCGCTCCAGCGGGTCGGAGCCGAAGCGCTCCACCAGCTGCGCGCCGGCGGGGGAGACGGCGCCCCCCAGGGCGAGGGCCGCCCCGAGGGCGGCGGTCACGAGCGTTCTCTTCACGGCGACTTTCATCATCATGGCAGGCTCCTTGTGAGGATGGCGAAAGAGAACGGCGGCACCCGGGCGGGCAGGGTCGCGACCGGCGCGCCGTTCTCGGCGTTGAAAATCAGGATGCGCGGTTCGAAGAAGCTCGTGTCGGCGACCAGGAGATAGCCGTCCCCGTCCGTCTCGATGGAGGCGATCTGGCCGGCGCTCTCGAAAACCGTCCCGAGGATCGCTCCGGTCGTCGGATCGAACGCCTTGACGAGGTTGTGGAACGAGGCGTCCGATACGACGCAGTACCCGCGGCCGGCGGACTGGATCGCGACGGCCGTGACGTTCCCGCCCAGCGCGTCGTCGTCCACCAGCAGGCCGCGGGAGGTGCGGGTCACGGGGTCGACCGTCTCGATCCCGCCGCTGAGGACCGGCGTCTGGCTGGCCAGTCCGGGGAACAGGCCGGCCAGGCCGACATAGATCAGGCCGGTCGCCTCGGAGAACGACAGCGACTCGAACGGGTTCTGGCCGGACAGATCGATGACGTCGGTCACCTGCCGCAGGACCGGGTCGATCACGGCCAGGCGTCCGTTCAGGAACTCGGTGAAGCCCGCGTTCGCGTCCTGGAGCGTCACGTAGATCAGGCCGTCGTGCAGGAGCGCCTGGTCGGCGCGCGGCAGGTGATCGCGGTTGAGGGCGAAGGGGACGAGGTCGATCCGGTCGACCAGCGCGCCGTCCTTCAGATCGACGACGGCGACGTCGTTGAAGGCCGCGCCGTAGCGCGTCACGAAAGCGAGGCCGGCGTCGCCCGAAGCGCCGCTTCCCGCGGCGCCGGCGGCCCCGGGCGGCAGGATCACCAGGTCGTGCGGGTTCGAGAGGCTCCCGGTCGAATGTTCGAAGAGGGTCGTGAACGATCCGAGCGGGTCGAGCCCCTGCAGGTTGTCGAAGGTGAACCGGTTGACGATCACCGGCCGGCCGTCCTCGACCCGCGCGACCGCGTCGCTGCTCGTCACCTCGAGATCCGGCACCAGCGTGATGCGCGAGTCGTAGCGCACCTCGACGACCGCCGCCTTGCCGATCGGCCCCTGCGCGTCGGACCCCGCCACCAGGTAGCGGCGGCGCTTCACCGCCGCGAAGGTTCCGGGGTCCGGGATCCCGTACAGCGACGCCTCGCCCGCGATCCGGCGGGAGCCGTCCTGCAGGGGCCCGGTCAGATCGAGCAGCAGCGCGACGTTCCCGACGTGGATCGGCCCGAAGAAGCCGGTCGCCAGGACGCCGCCGGCCAGGGTGCCGCGGATGGCCAGGGGCTGCGGCGCCTCGAACGCCTGCGGCACGCCGCCCGCCAGGATCGAGCCGATGCGCACCTGCGCCTCGAATCCCTCGTCGTCGTCGCGCAGCGACGGGTCGTCGAAGGTCACTTCGAGATCGAGCTCGAGCCCGCGGTAGGGAAGCCCCAGGACGAGGATCGTCGTGTCGGGATAGGTCGCCGTGACATCGTAGATCGGCTGCAGGCGGGCGGTCCCGGCCCCGGGGAGGGGGCGCACCGCCTGGACCCCCGGGCCGCAGGCCAGAAGCCCGGCCACGAGCGCGAGACTCGTCGCCATCGCGCCGGCCGCCGGCGCTGTCGCGCGGCTCAGAAGCTCCACGACAGCCTCCCGTGGATGCTTCGCCCCGGCAGCGGGTAGCGGGCGACGTCGCGCGTCAGCCGGTCGGCGATGTTCTTGATTTCGACGGTGCCCTGAAGCCCGCGGCGCAGGCGGACGCGATACCCGGCGTCGTGAAGATAGCGCGCCGGCAGCGCCTCGCCCGGCGTGTTCGGCGTGTCGATGAAGTTCCGGCCGACGTAGGTGAACGCGTAGAACAGGCGCCCGGGGCCGAGGTCGAACGCCGCCGAGGCGCCGGCCTCGTCCTGCGGTCGGCCCGGAAGGACCTTGCCGTCGGTGTACCGGCCGCTGACGTCGATCGGCTCCTGGTGCGTGGCGTTCAAGGAGCCGGTGAAGCGCGGCCCCAGTGCCAGCGCCAGGCTCACCTCGATGCCGCGGATGCGCGCCCGGTTGAAGTTGAGCGCCTTCACGGTCCCCTGGGAGTTGGAGATGAACTGGATGAGGTCGTCGGCCCGGGTCTCGAACAGCGTCGCCTCGACGCGCGTCTGCCGCAGCAGGGCGCCGGCCGGGCGGCGCGCCTCGAACGCCAGCCCGACGTCCATGCTGCGGCCGCTCTCGGGCCGCAGGGCGGCGTTGCCCTGGACCGAGCCGCGATTGCCGAACATCTCGATGAAGCCCGGCAGGCGCAGGAAGCGGCCGACGTTCCCCTTGACGGTCCACGCGGTCCCCGCCTTCCAGCGGAATCCCACCTTGCCGGTGGTGCGTCGATCGGCCTCGAGATCGAGGACCACGCCCCCGCCGGAACCGGGCCGAAAGTCGCTGTCGTAGCGCTCGTGCCGCAGCGAGGGGTTGATCACCAGGCGGTCGGAGGCGAACGCGATCTGGTCCTCCAGCGTCACGGTGGTCGTCCGGCGCGACGCCGTGCCCCGGTCGTTCGGGCCGGGCTGCTCCAGGTCCTCGAGATCGGCCGACTCGGAGCGCCGCGACGCCAGGAACGAGATCGCCTGCCGCGACGAGGCGGCGAGGACGAGCCCCGCCTCCGCCCCGAGCGACTCGGTCAGGGCGACGTCGTCGACGTTCCGCGCGGAAAGGCTGATGAGTCCGCGAGGGTCGTCGAACTCCTCGCGGTACCGGGTGAAGTCGGCGGCGACCCGCGCCAGGAGGCGGCCCCCGGCCAGCCCCGGCACTTCCAGCTCGGGCCGGACGAGCCAGCGCGTCGTCGTGAACCGGGCCCAGGGGGACAGGCCGGCGTCGAGGCCGGGCACTCCCTCCTCGCGCGCGAACAGGTCGGTGGCGACCTGGAAGCGCGCGCGGGGCCCCGCCTTCAGCGAGAGCCGTCCGGACAGGTGGCCGCGGCGGAAGTCGTTGTTGTCCCGGCGGAGCGTGCGGTCGTCCCCCGGCTCGTGCATCGTGCCGTTGGTGTTCAGGTACTCGTAATCGCCCTGGCTCCCCGCGGCGTCGAAGCCGAGCGTGTAGTCGCCGCGCCCCCGCGTCCCGGACACCGAGGCGATCGCCTCTCCCGACAGGAACGAGCCGATGGAGATCGAGGCGTCGCGGGCCGGCGCGCCCCCTGTCCGTCGCGTGTGGATCAGGATCGCGCCGCCGATCGAGGCGGCGGCCAGGCCGGCCGGCGTGAAGCCCCGGTACACCTCGATCGTCTCGACCTGGCCCAGCGGCAGATCGGCCAGGTTGACGCCCCCTCCGATGGCCCGGTTGAGCGGCACGCCGTCGAGATAGACGACCACCTGCTCGGCGGTGGACCCGCGGATCGACACGGTGGCGAACTCCCCGCCCAGGCCGCGGACCTGCACGCCGACCGCGTCGCGCAACAGCTCCGTCACCGACGTCACGCGTCCGGCGAAGTCCTCGGCGCGGATGACCGTGGCGAACGCCGTCGTGTCGAGGGCGGCCTCGCCCTCCCGGTTCCCGCGGACCTCGACCCGCTCGACCGGCCGCTCCGGTGCGGGGGCCTCGTCCGCCGCCTCGGACACGCGGCCCGCCGCCGCGATCGCCGCCACGGACAGCCCGAGCGCCAGAAGACCGTGGGCGAGCCGTCTCACAGGCAGTCACCCGCCGCCGGCCGCCGCGCATCGTGCGCCGACGAGAAGCCGTAGCCGAGGCCGCTCCCCGCCGGGTTCTGGCGCACCAGGTAGAAGAACGCCGCTCCCCTGGGCGGGACCGCCGCGTCGGGGACGGTGCGGGTCGTCAGATCGGTCGAGTCGTTCTCGATGCAGGCGACGACCCCGAGATCGACGAGCCCTCCCGTCGCGTGGAGCGCCCCGACGCCGCCGCGGATGACGTCGTAGGTCGTCCCGGTCCCGAGGAAGTTCCAGCGGACCACCGTCGGCGACGCCTCGGCCACCTCGAGATCCAGGACCGGGACGAAGACGGGGCCGTCGGCGGCGCTTACCGGGTTGCGGCACGAGGCGGCCTCCTCGCCGTCCGGCACGCCGTCGCCGTCGCTGTCGGGGCGCGCCGGGTCGGTCAGGTAATAGTTGGTTTCGTCCTGGTCGGGCAGCCCGTCGCCGTCGCCGTCGGGCGCCGTGCCGGCCGGCAGCGGGCGCGCGTGGATCGCCACGACCGCATCCAGATCGAGCCCGTCGGACGGGCCGGGGACGCCGATCGGCAGATCCGGATCGGTGATCCGCACGAATCGCGCGCGCGCCAGCCCGACCGTGGCCAGGTCGAAGGCGTCGCCGCCGTGTCCCGTGACCCCGCCCGGCGCCGCCGGGTCGAAGACCAGCGGGTCGTCGGGGACCAGGTAGTTGCCGGTGAAGCTCGGCGTGACGCCGGCGAGCCCGATCAGGCGCGGCAGCAGGCTCTTGTCGGTGCAGATCGACACCACCTGGGACAGGGCCGCCGCATCGTACGGGAACATCCGGAAGTCGATCCCGTCGGCGCTCGCCTCCACGATCCCGGGCTCGGCGAAGACGCTGTACGGGTCGGCCGCGGTCGGGGGGACGGCGGTGCAGAAGAACGGGTTCTCGAAGACGATGAAATCGGGGCCGGGGGAGTCGACGATCTCGTTGTCGGTGAACTCGAGCGTGATCCGGCCGCCGTGTCCCAGCGACAGGACCGACAGGGACCCGTTGGTCGGCGTGGTGTTCCCCGGAGGGCCCAGGACGATCCCCGGCTGCCAGCTGTTGGTCGCGGGCGGAGACGCGATCGAGCCGACGAGATAGGCGACGATCCGATCGGCGAAGCAGTCGGTGGTGGACTGGGCCCGGGCCCCGGTGACCGGAGCCGCGGCCAGGATCGCGACGAGCGCGACGGCGGCGAGACGGCGCATGGCAACCCCCCTCGAGGCATGACGTCCTTTCCGGGGAGTGGTCGGTGGGATGCGCCGAGAACCCTCTCCCGCGAGAGGTCCGTCATGACATCCATCGCGGGCAGGTTTCCTGGCTCGCGGCTGTCTACTCACCGGCCCTTCCCAGGAGCGCGTGGCTCCCAGTGGGACTATCCGGCTTTCGGTACCGCTCACAGTTGCGGGGCAGCGGGGGCTTTGCACCCCCCTTCCCTCGCCCACGATGCGAAATCACAAAGAACGAACGCGTCCCTTGTATACGCCGCGCGCGCTGGGTTGTCAATCCGAAGAATCACTGCGGGGCGGGGCGCTCGTAGATTTCGACGGCCCAGAAAAAGGCATGTGCCGATTTGCGACGCCTCAGCCCGGCCTGCTCGAGAATGCCGGCCATCTTCGCCGGCGGGTGGAGGTGGGCCTGGAACGCGCGGCCCCTGAGGCGGTTCGAGACATTGAAGAGGCCGATGACGAGCCGGACGAACCAGCGCACCCGGGGATAGCTGAACGCCAGCGCCCGCCTGGCGCGTCCCGCGGCGGCGCCGAGAAGGCGCGCGCAGTCCGGGTCGCAGCAGACCACCCGATCGAGGGTCACCACGTCCGCCATCGGGAGACTCGACGCCACCGCGGGGAAATCGGCGCGGCGGAATTCGACGCGCCCGGCGTGGCCGCGCCTGTTCGCTTCCGCCGTCGCGACTTCCAGATACGAGGACGAGGCATCCACCTGGAGGGCGCGGGCGAAACCCTGATCCAGGAGCGTGTGATGGATCGTCCCGATGCCGCCGCCGACGTCCAGCAGGGCGGCCGCCGGCGGCAGCGAGAGCTCGCGGACCAGCGCCAGGATGTGCCGCGTCGTGACGTCGGGGCCGCGGCGCTCGAAGCGTCTCAGATCGCGCCGCGCGGTGCGCGCGTCGAATTCCTGGTCGGTGGCTTCGCAGTGGCAGCAGGTCATCGGTTCACAGACGGATCACCAGCGGGAGATCGGGCCGAAGGTCCCTCGTCTCCCCCTGCCTGCCGCTGTCGAGCGTCACCTCGAGCAGCCACTCCTTGCCCACGTCGAACTTCATGAGCCCCTGCCCGGCAATCCAGGATGCGGCCGGCGGAAGGAGATCCGCGCCGGGCGCCGTGACGCGCATTCCCGTCAGGCGTCGCGCGCCGTTGGGATGCAGGAACATCCTCCCCTTGACCGGATCGCGCGCCAGCGCCTCGTTCTCCTTCTCGTTCGTGCTGGAGGCATGGGACGAGATCGACAGCGACACCGCCCTGGGCAGCTCCCTGGGCGTCATCATCTCGATGAAAGTCCCCTTGTCCATCCAGTCGGCGGTGACCGTCCAGGTCGGGAAGGGGAGCGGCTTCGGCGTGGCGGGCGTCCGGTCGAAGACGACGCCGATCGGAGAGTAGCCCGACTCGCGCCACGCCGATTTCAATCGGAACTTCTCGGCGCCGGCTTTCCGCTCCGGCGCGACCGGCACGTCCGGGTCGGGATACATCAGCTCGAGAAAGCCGTTCAGCAGCTCCACCGTGATCGACGCCGTCCCCTGGCCTTCGTGACGGTTGACTGTGGGGGCGATTCGGAACCCCGCCTTCTCCAGCGAGACGCGCTCCGGCGCACCCGTCTTGACCACGATCCAGCCGTGGGTCAGCTGGAGCGGCGGCGCGTCCGCCGCGACAGCCATGCCCCACGCCGCCGAGAGGAAACAGACGAGGAAGAACGCCCGTGCCATGCATCCACCTCCTGTGCCGGACCAGCCGCCCTCAGCCGACGATTTCGACCTCGACCCCCGGCTCGACCAGGTCGAAGAGCTCGACTACGTCGGCATTCCCCATCCGGATGCAGCCGTGAGAGGCCGGCGTGCCGAGGTCCGCCTCGTGCGGCGTGCCATGGATGTAGATGTACCGCCGCATGCTGTCCACATTCCCGAAACGGTTCCTGCCGGGCTCGAGGCCGCGCAGCCAGAGGATCCGCGTCAGGATCCAGTCCCGCGCGGGCTCGGCGCGGAGCGTCTCGGGAGTGCAGACCTCGCCGGTCGGACGGCGTCCGACGAAGACAGTGCCCGTCGGGGAGCCCGCCCCGATCATGGCCCGGATCTCGTGGAGCCCTCGCGGCGTCATCTCGCTGCCTTCCTGC
>DATNEZ010000263.1:0-6191 GCA_035606645.1 Binatia bacterium | reverse complement strand
TGTTCCACAGGGCCTTGACGCGGCGGAAGCGGCTGGAGATCGGCACGCGCCTGCCGGTCGCCGGATCGAGCGCCTGGAAATCGGCGACCCCGTGGGCGTCCGGCCCGACGCCGGTCACCATCGTCGTCCATAGCAGCGGGGAGATCATCGGGTCGTACGATCGCAGCGGGCCGCGCGCCCCGTTCTCGATCAGGCGCGCCAGGTTCGGCAGGCGGCCGGCGCTCAGCAGCGGGTCGATGGTCCCCCAGTCGGCCCCGTCGAGACCCAGGAGAAGGACCCGCAGCCCCGTGGCCTCGGGCACGACCGCCCCGGTCCCTTCCGCGAACGAGGCCGGCGATCCGACGCGGGCGACGAGCGCGGACGGCTCGATGCCGCTGGCGCGCAGGGCGCGCGCGATCGCCTCGGTGGCGGGGCGGGGGAGAGGCGCGTTGGCCCCCCCGGCTGCGGCCGGCGCGCTGGCCCCCCCGAGCGCGGCCGGCGTGGCGCCTCCGGTCCCCGCGCCGGTGTCGGCAGGCTGGACCGGCAGCAGGGCGGCGAGAGGGATCGGCTCGATCGCCTCGCGCGCCAGGCGCTCCGCCATCCCGCGCAGGCCCGACACCTGCATCGCGCCGGCCATGCCGGCCCGCGCGGCGGACGCCCCGGCCAGCCGGTCCGGCTCGAGCTCGTACGCGAACGACAGCCGGACCCGGATGGAGGCCCCCTCTTCCGTCTGCCGCTCCACCTCGACGCCGTCGAGGCGCCCCGCGAGCGGAATGAACCGGGCGTGCGCGAACGGCCGCCGCAGGCGCCAGCCCGACGGACGAAGCGCGCCGCCGATCGCGGCGATCGAGCCCTCCGGAACGTGGACGAACAGGGACGCGGTCCCGACGGCCAGGACGATCGCGAGACCGATGACAAAGAGGACGAGGGGACGAACGAGGGAGCCCGGGCGGTTCACGCGGCGAGTATACAAAAAAGCGGCCCCCGCGAGGGGGCCGCCCGACTCAGGAGGCTACGAGGTAGTACGCGACTCTAGAAGTCCCACTTGGCCGCCAGGCGCCACTGGCGCGGGGCCTGGTACTGGACCGGCTTCAGGAAGTCCGGGTCGGTGACGCCGGCCGTCAGCTCGATGTTGTCGTCGAAGGCGGTCGGCTCCTGGGTCCGGAAGACGTTGAAGACGTCCAGCATGAAGGACAGCTTCGTCTTGCCGAAGGTGACCGGGAAGTCGCCGTGCAGGTCCAGGGTCACCAGGTCCGGGGTCCGTCCCAGGTTGCCGCGCTTCACCGGGTCGTAGTCGTACAGGAAGATGAGCCCGGAGATGGCGTCCACGTCGGACAGCGCGGCCGACAGGTTCTTGGTCTTCCGCAGCTCGGCGCCGCCGCCCGGGTCGGCCCAGTAGGCATAGGTCGGGTTGATGCCGGGGATCTCGCCGCTGTTCTGGTAGATCGGGTGCGCCAGGAGCGACGTGCGCGGCACGCCCGACGACCAGGAGAAGTTGGCCCCGACGCGCAGCTTGTTGTTGAAGGTGTACGACGGGTAGACGTGCAGCACGTGGGTCACGTCGGACGGGAGCGGCCCGGCCGCGAACTGCCCCGAGACCAGCGGCGAGTTCGGGAAGTCATAGAGCGACGTGACGTTCGGGTCGCTCTGGCCGTTGTCGTTCCGGAACAGGCCCTCGTAGTTCCCGATCAGGCGCGCGAAGCGGTAGTTGGCGATCACCGACCAGTTGTCCGAGAAGCGCTTCGTGTAGACCATCTCCAGCGCCTTGTACCGGCGCACAGGCTTCGGGAAGTTGAACAGGCTGCCGGTCGGCTCGTGCTTGCTGCCCGGGTTCGCCAGCTCGTAGGCGCCGAAGGTGGCCGCCGGGTACGCCGTGCTCACGGGCGTCCCGCTGCTGCCGCCGAACGGATCGTACGGGTATCCGTAGGAGACGCCGTAGTAGTAGTTCTGGATCTGCTCGATGGCGTTGACCTGCATGTCCTCCAGGGCGCGGCCCTGCGTGCGGTAGATGGCGCGCACCTCGAACGACGAGTTCGGCGACACCTCGAAGGCGAAACCGCCGGACAGCTCGTCCTCGAAGGGGAGCTTGGTCCCCTTCACGACCGTGCTCGGCTGGATCCCCTGCACGTTGCTCGTCCCGACCTGGGTCGTCAGGGCCTTGTCCGTGAAGGTCGCGCGGCTGATGCCGACCTCGTTGCTGAAGGCCCGGATGGCCAGGTCGTTCGGCACCCTCTCGTAGTAGCGGCCCCAGTTGGCGTACAGGCGGCTCTTGCCGGTGCCGAGCACGTCCCAGGTCACGCCGAGGCGGGGCGCGATGTTGCCGTCGAAGGTGTACTGGCTCGGCGTGTAGTCCGTGGGCACGCCGCCCAGGGTGAGCGTGAACTTGCCCGAGCCCTTGACGGTCTCCTCGGTCATCCGCAGGCCGGCCTTGACCGTCCAGCGCGAGTTGATCGACCAGGTGTCCTGGACGAAGAGGCTCTGCTCGGTCGCGGTCGTGGGAGGCGCCACCGGGGACAACCGGGCGCGGGTCACGCGGAAGGTGTTCGCCGTATCGTACGCGTCGCTGACGGACCCGACCGTGTTGCGCACGCTGACGAGGCCGCCCCCCTGCGTGGCGATCGGAAAGCCTCCGACGTCGACGTTGAAGGACGGGCCGGTGTAGGTGGAGGTGTCCTTGTAGGAGATGTCGTCGTACTGCACGCCGTACCTGATCTCGTGCTTGCCGATCACGTTGGTGAGCTTCACCGAGTACTGCGTGTTGGAGTCGTCCTGGTTCGAGATGAAGCCGATGCCCCCGAGGCGGGTGTTCACCGGGGACAGGTCGAACGGCACGGCGCCCGTGCCCGGGTCGTAGGTCGTCGCGCCGCGGAAGAACTCCAGGGTGTTGCGCAGATCGGTGTAGGAGTACTGGTCCAGCTCCGAGGTCTCGCGGAACGTGCCGTCATGGTGCGCGATCTGCGCCTCCATGAAGAAGCGGGGGCCGAACACGGCGTTCCACTTCAGGGCCTGGTTGTCGGAGCCGAACTTGATCTTGCTGTATCCGCCGCCCGTGTTGAAATCGGTGAAGCGGGGGGCATTGTCGCGCTGCGGCCCGTTCTTGCCGTCGGCCGGGTCGCCGAAGAAGCTCAGCTCCACCTGGTGCTTCGGGGAGACCTGCCAGTTGAACTTGAGGGCGTAGTTGTTGGCCGTGCGCTGGCGCTCGAGCTCGCGCCCGGCGGACGGGAAGGCCAGGGCCGAAGGGGCGGCGAACGCGTTGGTCGAGGCGCCCTCGTCGAACACCGACTCGCACTGGCTGCCGCCCGTGCAGGTGCTGGCGGCGGCGAATTCCGGGTTCAGCTTGGCCTGCGCCTCCAGCCGGGTCGTGGTGACGACCGGGTTGTAGGCGACGAAATAGAACAGCTTGTCCTTGATGATCGGCCCGCCCACCGAGAAGGCGAAGTCGTTCACGTTGGTGTTGATCGTGTTGGCCGCGCCGGCGTCGAGACCGACGAGCGTCCGGGAGGACATCAGGGACGACGGGCTGGCGTACCACTTGACGCTGCCCTTGAAGTCGTTGGTCCCCGAGCGGACGATGGTGTTGATGATGCCGCCGAGCGCCTGGCCGTACTCGGCCTCGAACCCGCCGGTCTTGATCTGCACCTCGTCCAGGAAATCGCTGGTGACCCCGGTGCCGAGCGAGCCGTAGTTGATGTTGTAGGCGCCGATTCCGCCGTACCCCGTATTGGTCACGTTCACGCCGTCGATCAGGTAGACGTTCTCCAGTCCCGAGGCGCCGCCGATCGAGTAGTTCCCCTGGCCGGTCAGCAGCCCGCTCACGACTCCGGGGGCGATCGCGTAGGTGTCGGTGAACGAGCGCCCGATCGGCACCGCGTCGGCGAAGTCGCCGTACTTGATGTTCGTGCCGGTGGCGGTCGACTTGATGTCCACGAGGGGCGCATCGCCGGTGACCGTGATCGTCTCGGTCTTGCCGGGCTCCAGCGTGAAGTCGAGGGCGGCCCGCTGGTTCAGCCCGATCTGCACGTCGTTCCGGATGACGGTCGTGAAGCCGCCCGGGGCCTCCGCGCGCACCGTGTAGGCGGCGGGACGCATGAACGGCAGGATGTAATTGCCGTTCGCGTCGGTCTCGGCGGTCCTGGTTCCGAACTGCGAGGTGGCGATGATCACGGCTCCCGGAATTCCCCGGCCGGTCGGGTCCATGACCTTGCCCGCCAGGGTCCCCGTCGTGAGCTCTTGGGCTGACGCCGGGGTCGCCGTGACCAGCAGTGCGATGAGCAGCACCACCCACGTCATCCCGTTCTTCATCGCTCCACTCCTCTCGAAGTCAATCAGCGTCGCCCCTCCGGCGTCCGCAATCGGATCCGAAATCACGCAATCGCAATATAGGGCCTGAGGTTGCGAACGCAAGGCGGGGCGGAAGATTGCTGGAACGGGATTACGGAACGGTAATCAGGACGTCTTCGTTCCGGGTCGGAGAGGGCTCAGAACTGCAGGAGGGCGCCCAGATCGCGCGCCATGGCCGCGTCCAGGAGCCTCAGGCGCTCGTATTCGCCGCGGGCCTGGTCCCTGTGCTTGGCCGCGGCCAAAGCCAGCGCGAGCTGGTAGTGGGCGGGGGCGTTGTACGGGTCGATCGTCAGGGCCCGTTTCAGGGCGTCGGCGGCCTCCGGGTAGCGCCCCGTCGTCCCGAGCGCGACGCCGAGGTTCAGGTGCGCCGGAAACAGGCGCGGGTTCAGGGCGGCCGCGCGCGCGAAATCGAGAATGGCGGCCTCGGAACGGCCGATGCGGAAGCGCCAGGCGCCGCGCTCCATCAGGAGGACGTCGGATTCGCCGATCATCCCCACCACCTCGTCGAGCAGGGCGAGCGCCCGGTCGGCCTGGTCGTCCCGCGTCAGGAGGAGCGCCTGCGCCAGGATGGCGGCGGGCGTGCGAGCGGCTTGACCCTGCGCCCGCGGCGTGGAGGAGGCCTCGAGCAGCGGCCGCCCCGCGCTGCCGGCGGCCGCGTCGATCGCCTTGCCGTCGATCGGCACGGCGCAGGCGAGGAGACGGTCGGCCCCGGATGGGGCGGGCAGGATCGACGCGATCAGCCGGCGGCGGCTGTCCAGGAGGAACCCCGATCCGGCCCCTCCTCCGTCCGGGATGCGCACGCGAAGGAGGTCGGGCCCGCCCCGGACCGGGATCGTGCGGTCGAGCTGCGCCCGATACACCCGGCCGCGGTATCCCTCGCGGTTCCGGATGCCGATCCAGGATTCCCCGGCGCTTTCGGCCGGCACGGCCGCCGTGACCCCGGCCTCGCAGGCGCCCAGTCCCGGGGCGCGCAGCAGAACGAGGTCCCGTTCCGGATCCTCGAGCAGGAATTCCGTCACGTCGGCCGAGCCCGCGGACGGCCGCGAGGCCCCGGCGCTCCCGGCCGCTCCGGAGGCCGGACCGGAAGTCGCTCCGGAGGTCGGACCGGATCCCAGAGGATCGGGAGCGGCGGACAGGCTCCGCCAGCGCGCCGCGCCGGCCGCCAGGATCGACAGGGGCGCCAGCAGCAGACCCGGACGATCGAGAGCGTAGCCCACGGTCTGAAGGACGGTGTTCCCGGCGGCGTCGCGCCCGGCGATCTCGAGGACGCAGGACAGGGGCCCGGGCGAGGCCGTGGCGGGGAGAGGCGCGGATTCCGCCGCGCGCGGGCCGGGCGGGACGAGAAGCGCCGCTCCGACCACGAGGGCGCACGCCATGGCGCAGGACGACCGCAAGGACCCACTCCGTGATGACAACGGGCACCGCGGCGGGGGACGCGGCCGGACCGGACTGATCGGACTGTCGGTTGATTGCGCAGGTTCATCTACGCCACGGTGCGGGCCGCGTCAAGACGTTTTTTCCGCGAGGACCAGGATCGGTCGCACGAGGCAGCCCGCGAGGAACAGCAGGAATAACGGCAAGGGAGCGTAATGACCTGAGAGCATGGCCCAGGCCGCGGCCCCCGCGAACCAGGCGCCGGCGAGCAGCTCCACCGCCCTCCAGGGGCGCCCCGCGGTCGTGCGCTCGACGGCCCGCTCCCGGCGGCCCGACCGTCCGACCAGCCGGTGCTTCGGCGTGCGGGCGAACTCCCGCCTCAGGCCCAGAAGCGCTGCGGCGATCGCGCGGGAGTTGCTCAGGCTGAGGCCGACTCCCAGGCACATCGCCATCGGCAGGTCTCTCAGGGTGCGGCGCCAGTCCTCGCGCACCAGGCG
>DATNEZ010000234.1:0-3011 GCA_035606645.1 Binatia bacterium | reverse complement strand
CACGGCCTCGACGCGCGCCATCAGCTCCAGGAACCCGAACGGCTTGGTCACGTAGTCGTCGGCGCCGAGCTTCAGGCCCAGCACCTTGTCGATCTCCTGCCCGCGCGCGGTCAGCATGATGATCGGGACGGTGTTCCCCTCTTTGCGGATCTCGCGGCAGACGTCGAGGCCGCTCATCTTCGGCAGCATGACGTCGAGGACGATCAGGTCCGGCGCGACCTCCGAGGCCATCTTCAGCCCCGACGCGCCGTCGCGCGCCAGGGACACCGTGTACTTCTCGTACTCGAAGCCGTCCTTGAGGGCGGCCGCCATCGAGTCGTCGTCCTCGACGATCAGGACCCTGGGCACGCGGCCTCCTGGCGCCCCGCCGGGAGCCGGATGAAGAACGTCGTCCCCGTCCCCGGCTCGCTCTCGACCGAGACGCTCCCGCCGTGCACCCCGACGATGTGACGCACGATCGACAGGCCGAGCCCGCTTCCCTTCACTTCGTGCACCAGGGCGGTTCCGACGCGGTGGAACCTGTCGAATATCTTGTCCTGCTCCGCGCGGGCGATGCCGATCCCGTGATCGCGGACCGACAGCACGAGGGACTCCTTCTCACGGGCGAGGCGCACCACGATCTCCCGCGAGTCGCCGGAGTACTTGACCGCGTTGTCGAGCAGGTTGTGCAGCGCCTGGCCGATCGCCTCCGCGTCGATCGACACGCCGGGCATCGGCTGGTCCATTCCCTCGAGCGCGACCTTGAAACCGTTGTGACGCAGGTGCGCGTCGAAGGACTTGACGGTCGCGGCGACGACATCCCGCAGGTCGGCGGTGACGAACCGGTAGTCCTTGCGCCCCGACTCGATCCGCGAGAAATCCAGGATGTTGTCGATCAGGCGGGACAGCCGCCGGCTCTCCCCCTCGATGTACTCGCCGTACTCCTGGACCTTGTCCTGGGACTGCACCCGGCCGAGGCGCAGGAGCTCGGCGAAGACGCGGATCGACGCCAGGGGGGTCCGCAGCTCGTGCGACACGTTCGAGACGAAATCGGACTTCATCTCGGACAGCCGCACGGCCCGGTCGGCCGCCCGCAGAGCCATGATGACCCCGCCCATCAGGACGGCGGCGAGGACGGCCGACAGGGCGACGTTGTACATGAAGTTGGCGCGGGCCCACTGCTCGGGGGACGTGCCCGGGCCCTGCAGGCTCATCGTCCAGTCGGTGAACACGAACGGGAAGCGGGCCGTCGCCGTCCTGCCGTCCCTCCCGGACAAGCCGCCCGGCCCCGGCCCGCCGGCGGCGGTCGGGTCGCCGTCCGCCGGGCCGTCCCCCGTTTTCAGGACGGCCTCCCCGGAGGCATTGCGCACCGTCACCGACAGGCCGCCGCCGTGGCTCCCGGGAAAGAAGGCCGGCAGCGCCTTCGCCACGACCGAGGGCAAGAGGCTCTCCCGGAAGTAGGTCTCGTCCAGGATCATGCCGGCCACGCCGACCACGCGGGACTCGTCGTCGGTGATCGGGTTCAGGATGAGCCGGTATTCCGGCGTGCGCTCGTCCACCTTCAGCGCCTGGGGCCCCAGGCCGCTGCGCCGGTAGCTCTGGATCTGCAGGGGGGCGCAGGCCACGATGATCGCCAGGGCCTCGTCCGAGGCCGGCAGGGGATCGAGGCCGGCGTGCTCGGGATCGAAGACGTAGAAATTGCCGAACCGGTCGCGCGTGTAGTCCACCAGGAACAGCGCGGAGACCCCCTCGACCGGCTTCTTCTTCCAGAAATACGCCGCCTCCTCCAGGCGGTGCTCGGTGAACAGCGACGCCGGGAGGTTCAGGGCGCGCTCGGCCGTGGAGCGGTAGAAGTACTGGACCTCCGTGCCGATGGCCTCGAGGTAGTTGCTGTGCGCCGCCTTCTGGGCGAGGGCGGACACCTGCTTCAGGCGCGCCAGCCAGGTGTACTGCAGCCCCAGCAGGATGATCAGGGGCGCGAGGACGGCGAGGAAGCCGGCCCACAGGGTGTGTCTCTTCACGAACGCCGCCAGCCTGCCCACCGTCGCGCCCCCGCCGAGGCGTCAATATACCGCGGGCCGGCCGGCTCCACACGCCTGCGGGACATCGTTTACATCTGTTGACATCTTAGACAGTTTTTTACCGCCCGCTTGGCGACATTTACACGCCCTCCCCGTACACTTCAGGCCGGTTCGATCAGGAATCGTGAAGTACGGACTGGCCCGGCGCCGATGGAGCAGGTTTCCCAAATGAGCGTTTCCCCCAATTCCGAACCCCACCCCACAAGCAGTCGGCAACCATCGGCCGCCGGACAGTCCGAGTCACGCACCCCCCCTTTTCCCGTGGAGGACCGTAGCATGCGCCGTCATGTGTTGCTGTTGATCCTCGTGATCGCGGTCGTCGCCGTCCTTCCGGCCTTTGCCGGGGGCGATCACAGCAAGTGCAAGTACGCCACGCAGGAATGCCTCGACCACATGGCCACGAAGATGAAGAACAGCGGCTGGGTGGGCGTGGAGCTCGACACCGACGTGCCCCAGGGGTACGCGGTCACGAAGATCTTCCCCGGCAGCCCGGCCGAAGCGGCGGGCATCCAGGCGGGGGACATTCTCGTGGCGCTCAACGGTGTCGCCATCACCCACGACAACGAAGAAGCCCTGATGAAGGCCCGCAAGGAGTGGAAGCCGGGCCAGAACGTGACCTACACCATCAAGCGGAACGGCAGCGAGCGGGAGGTTCCGTTGACGCTCGCGACCTGGCCGGCCGATGCGCTGGCGAAGGTCATCGGCGAGCACATGCTCGAGCACGCCGGCAACGGCGAGGTCGCTTCGAAGTAAGGACGAGCTTTCAGGTACCCCGGCAGGGGGTGGGGCCGGCGGATCGTCCGCCGGCCCTTTTTTTCGCCGCCCCCCTACCGGGCTTTTTCCTGCACGCGGGTCCCCGTCCATAGTGGTGCGGAGCTTGTTGTGGTTGTAGGTGGACGGGGCGTTCGATGGGTGGCCGGAGCCGGTCGCTGGGTTGGCGGGATCGGAAGC
>DATNEZ010000232.1:0-7156 GCA_035606645.1 Binatia bacterium | reverse complement strand
GGGTCGAGGCTGCGCGTCGGCTCGTCCAGGCAGAGCACCGGCGGGTCGTGCAGGAGAGCGCGGGCGATCGCCAGGCGCTGTTTCATGCCGGTCGAGTAGCCCATGAAGGGGCGGTCGGCATGGGGCTCCATCTCCACGACGCCCAGGAGCGTGGCCGAGATGCGCCGCGCCTCGGCGGCCCCCAGCCCGTACAGCCGGCCGAAGAACTCCAGGTTCTCCCTCCCGCTCAGGCGCCAGTAGAACGACCGCTCGTCGGAGGTCATGAAGCCGATCGCCCGCTTGACCGTCTGATCGTCCCGGGCCACGTCGACCCCCTGGACCAGCGCCCGGCCCGAGGTCGGCAGGACCAGGCCGGCCAGGATCTTGAGCAGGGTCGTCTTGCCGGCCCCGTTGGGACCGAGCAGCCCGAAGAACTCCCCGGCCTGCACCTCGAGATTCAGATCGGCGAGGGCGGTGATCCGCTCGGCGCGGCGGAACGGGTGCGGGATGATCTCGCGCAGCTAGCGCCTCTTCACATAGACCTTGCTGAGGCTCTCGGCCCGGATCGCGGTGGTCACCTTAGCGCCCCTGCAGCCGGCGGGTGTTCCAGGTCTTCCTGTACTCCTGGTGCTCGGGGTCGTCCGGGTAGCGCTCCCCCTCCGGGTACGGGTAGGCCGACATCCCCTTGAACGGCAGCGGCTCGACCGTCTCTCCGAACGCGGTGTGCGGATCCATGTCCTTGCAGTAGCCGCCGGCGTACAGCAGGAAGCTGCGCTTGAACTTGCGCGGGACCTCGGGGAGTCCCTTCGTGCCGAACTCCAGGCTGACCTCCTCCCCCTTGCCGAAGATCACGAAGCGGTCGTCCGTTCTCGTCACGAGCTCGGTCACGCGCCCGAACTTCGTGTAGTCCCCGGTCATGACGCGGAACGGCTGCGTGTTGTCCAGGATGGAATAGTCGTAGACCTTTGGCTCGCGGCCGTCGGGGCTGTGCTCGCGCGGAAAGCCGCGGCGGTGCAGGTGGGCCCCGGCCGGCTTGATCTCGACCGTCTTCACCTTCTCTTTGGTCTCGTCTTCGGACAGCGGCTCCGCCATGAAGATCTGGTCCCAGTAGATCCGCATGTTGGTCCTGATCCGCAGCCGTCGCGAGGAGAGCGGGGCGAGCCCCTTCAAGTCGACGCTGATCATGCGCGGCAGGCCGGGCGGGAACCCCATCGGCTCGATCACCGGGCGGAACACGTTCTCGCCGTCGATCATCTCGAGCACGGGCGGCGTCAGGATCATCCCCTTCTGGTGCGCCGCGAAGTTGGACGAGGAGTACTCGAAGTCGACCCAGCCGTACAGGAACAGGACCGGCCGCTCGAGCTTGCGGACCGACTCGGGGAACTCCAGGGTCAGGTGGTGCATCTCGGCGAACCCGGCGAGCCGGTCCAGCTGGAAATTGTCGGGATAGATGCGGTCGATCTTCCGGATGGTGTCCGACACGTCGCGGTCGTTGTGGTCGTGGACCCGATCGGGAAAGATGCGCGCGTCGCGGCGCACCGCCAGAAGCCGGTGCGGCTGGCGATTCGCCTCGCCGAACGCTCCGCTGGGATAGACGTCGATCTCCTCCGGGTGGTCCAGCGCGACGAGCTTCACCTCGTCGAGGTAGGTGACCTCCTCGAGATTCTCGATCAGCTGCAGCCGGTAGGCGCCGTCCGTCGGCAGCAGGGCGTCGGGCTCGATCTTCACGTACTCCTCGGGCTGCGGCGTGCCGTAGACGCCGGGCGCCGTCCAGAGCCCCAGCCCGCCCACGCCCAGGAAATCGGTGACGAAGGCGTACCTCCTGCCGTTCCAGGCGAACAGCAGCGGGCAGGACGATCCCTTGCGGTCGAGCTCGTTCTCCTCGACCCGCTGCCCGGCCGGCACGTCCAGCTCGGACTGCAGGACGCCCCCCGGCCAGATGAGGCGGACGACGTCGGCCACCCCCCGCTCTCCCAGCCCGAAGTGGGCGACGGGGGGCGACTGCGACAGGTAGCCCCCTCCCGCCTGCACCTCGCGCCTCTGCCAGGTCGGCCCGGCGAGGACCTCGATCTTCGCGCCGATCCCTTCCTTGTTGCTGTTGAGGCCGCGCGGAACCACCTCGAGCCAGCGGTTCCGGCTCCCCCCTTCGTTGCGCAGCACGAGGGGGGCCCCGCCGTTGCGGGTCACGACCAGGTCGAGGTCGCCGTCGCCGTCGAGGTCCGCGGCGGCGGCGCCGCGGCCATCCTTGACGGGGATCCCCGCGAGGCCGGCCGCCTCCGACTTGTCCCGGAACCGGCCCGAGCCGTCGTTCAGGTAGAGAGCCAGCGCCGAGCCGGCGGCGAACAGGTCGAGATCGCCGTCGTTGTCGGCGTCGAACAGGACGACACCGAAGGCGGACGCCCCGGCGGCGTTCGGAATCTCGCGCACGGTGAACAGCCGCGTCGGGCCGTTCAGATAGAGGCGCAGCGCCTCGCGCCCGCCGGAGGCGAACACCAGGTCGGCCAGCCCGTCGCCGTCGACGTCTCCCACCGCGACGCCCCGCCCGGCCCCCTTCGAGGCCAGGCCGGCGTCCTTGCCGCGCGCTGCAAATCCCCTGTCCCGCCGGTTGTCCAGGAGCGTGTCCTGGCCGCCGGCCGAAGACAGGACCAGGTCGATGTCCCGATCGGCGTCGAAATCGGCGAACACCGCCCCGACCGTCCCCTGGGCCGGGCCCGCGATCTTCATGGACGCCGTGCCGTCGGCAAACGTGCCGTTCCCCCGGTTCAGCAGGAGGACCGGCGAGGCGCTTTCCCGCTTTCCCGGCCGGCCGAGCCGTCCGACGAACAGGTCCAGGTCGCCGTCGTGATCGATGTCCCCCCACGACGCGCCGACCGGGAATCCGCTCACCGAGGCGTGCGCCTTCGTCGTGATGTCCTTGAATCGCCCCTGGCCGTCGTTCTCGTAGAGGGCGGTCCCTCCGAGCCGCGTCAGGAACAGATCGGCGTCGCCGTCGTTGTCGAAATCGCCCAGGGCGGCCGCCATGCCGGCACCCTGGAACGGCAGGGCCGGCGCGGCCTCCCCGAACGCCAGGTCCCCCTTGTTCAGGTAGAGGGCGGGCCGGGCCCTGCCGTCCGCCGAGGCGTTGGAGAAGACCAGGTCGGGGCGCCCGTCGCCGTTGACGTCGCCGATCGACAGGCCGGAGCCGAAGCGCGCCGCGGGGCCGCCCGGGGCGGGGTCCCCTCCCGGTCCGCCGTGCCGGAACGTGATCCCGGTTGTCGCGGTCTGGTCGCTGAAGCGGATCTCGATCGGCGGCGGCGTCGCCGGCAGCCCGCCGAGGGCGCGGTAATCGGTGATCACCAGGGCGTAGCGCCCCGCCTCGCCGTACTGCGTGCCGGTGGGGACGGCGAACTTCGGATTGGCCGCCAGCTTCTGGTACGCCGCCATCTCCCGGTTGCCGTCGGCATCGCGGCCGGCCTGCAAAAGCGCCCGCGCCAGCTGGTAGCGCACCGACATGCTGTTCGGGTCGACCTCGCGCGCCCGCGTCAAGGACGCGATCGCCGGCTCGAACTGTCGCAGGCGCGCGTGCAGGAGCCCCAGGTTGTACAGGATGTCGCCGTCTTGCGGGTCAATCTTCTGCGCCTGCAGGAGCGCATCGATCGCCTCCTGCGTCTTGCCGTCGTTCTTGAAGTGCAGCGCCAGCCCGTAGTGCCCGTGCGGCAGGGCCGGATCGAGGCGCACCGCCTCGAGGAAGGCGCTCTTCGCTCCGGCCGCATCCCGGGCGTAGAGGGCCGCCAGACCCAGGTTCACGAACCCCGGGGCCCAGCCCGGCGCGCCGGCCGTGACCTTCTTGAACTCCTCCTCGGCCTGCGCGTGCTTGAACTGCTCCATCATCGCAGCGCCCCGGTTGTTGGCGCGGATGACGTCGTCGAGGCCGGTCTCTCCCGTCGGGGCCCCCCGGTTGTCGGCCCCCGAGCACCCGAAGGCGGCCGCGACGGCGAAGAGCACCGCCGTCGGAACCCGTCGACGCGCGGCCTCTCTCATGCTCCTCTCCTCAGGACCCTGCCCGCCGGCTGCGGATGGAACGACCCCTCCCGCACGACGCGCCGGCCGTTGATCAGGACGTCGTCGATTCCCGCGGCATGCCGGCGGGGCTCGGTGAAGGTGGAGCGGTCCGCGACCGCACCGGGATCGAAGACCACCAGGTCGGCCTTGCTCCCTTCGCGCACGACCCCCCGATCGCGAAGCCCGAGGCGCTCGGCCGGCAACGAGGTCATCTTGCGCACCGCCTCTTCGAGCGACAGGAGCCTTCTCTCCCGCACGTAATGCCCGAGGACCCGGGGGAAGGCGCCGCAGGCCCCCGGGTGCGGGAACCCCTTGCCGATCTCCCAGGCGTCGGTCACGAGCGCCAGCCGCGGCGAGCGCAGAAGCGGCACCAGCGGATCGTCCGTGGTCTCGTCCCCCGAGATCCCGAAGATCAGCTGCGTCGCGACCCCGCGCTCCTCGAGCAGCAGATCCGAGAGGGCATCGAACGGATCGGCCCCGCGCCTTTGCCCCAGCTCGGCGATCGTCAGATGCTCGTGCTTCTTGTTGGCCGCGCCGTCGACGTGCGCCAGCCGGATGTGGTCCCAGCCGCACTCGCGCGCGATGTTCATGGTGAAGCGCCCCTCCCCCTCCCAGGGCGGCCAGGAGGCCCCGGTCTCCGCGACCTCCCGCTTCATGCGCGCCCTGGTCGCCCTGTCCTTCAGCCTTTCGAGAAAGGCCACAACACCGCCGTCCAGGGACCAGGGAGGATACAGCGCCAGCATGGTCGTGCACACCGCCGTGTACGGTATGACGTCCGCCGTGATGTCGATCCCTTCGCGACGCCCCGTCTCTTCGGCTTCCAGGACGTCAGGCGTCCCCGCCCACGCCCGCCGGCCGACCGTCTCGACGTGCGAATGGTGCACCGGAACCTCGGCGCGGCGCCCGACCTCGAGCAGCTCCGCGACCGCCTGCGTCAGCGTCTCGCGGCTGCTGCCTCGCTGGTGAAAGGCGGAGAATCCCCCCGCGCGTCCCGCGGCCCGCGCCACTTTGACCAGCTCCTCGGTGTCGGCGAACTGCCCCGGAGGATAGATGAGACCGAACGAGATCCCGAACGCCCCCTCGTCGACCGCCTGGCCGGCCAGCCGCTCGAGGGCGCGCATCTCGTCCGGCGCCGGGCGCCCCCCCCTCGGGCCCATCGCCAGGAGCCGAAGAGGTCCGTGGGCCGCCAGCGAAGCGACGTTCAGCAGGGGTCCCTGCGCCTCGAGATGATCGAGGTACGACGCGAACGAAGTCCAGGTCCAGGAAACTCCGTCCGGTGTGATGAAGCCGCAGACGCGCTCGACGTCCGCCCGGGTCGAGCCGGACACCGGCACGCAGCCGATGCCGCAGTTCCCCATGAGCTCGGTCGTGATCCCCTGGCGCACCCGCCCCTCAAGAAGTGCGGCCTGCCTGTCGAGCGGAAGCGTGAGGCACAGATCCGAGTGCGAGTGCAGGTCGATGAACCCCGGCGCGACGACGCGGCCGCGCGCCTCGATCCGATCCGGCCCGCCGCTTCGTCCCGGTCCTGCGCCCGCGGCGTCCGCCAGGCCGGGGGCGACGGCGGCGATGCGGTCCCCTTCGATCAGGATGTCCGCCTCGAAGGACGGCCTGCCGGTCCCGTCGACGATCTGTCCGTGGGCGATGATCAGATCCAGGGCAGGGCTCCGCTTCAGCGGCCGTTGCGGCGACGATCCCCCGGGGACCGGAGCGCCAGGAAGCGCTCCTTGTTCGATCTCAGATTGCTGGCCCCCTGCCCGCATGGGGCGCATCCCGGGTAGGTCTCGCGCGCGTGCCGGTAGCAGCAGTCCAGGAGGTTGTACCAGACACCGTACTTCCAGCAGAAGAAGTCGGCGTCGGAGGGGCGGAAGTTGCACTTCAGGAGCAGCCGGCGCCGGGCGCGGGCGGCCTCGTCGGGGCCTTCCGGCTCCGCCGGGACGACGATGGTGCGCAGCTGCCCTCTCGCCGAGCTCATGGCTGGCATTCTAATGCATTCCCGGGGGGAGCGGCGGGGCGCATCGCGGTCCCGAAAAAAAGCCTTGCTGCGGCAAAATCCGCGCCAGCCGTGCCGTCGGACATTCCGCCGCTTGAAGTCATCGGCCCGGGCTGCTAGAGTCGGGCGCCCGATGAACACTCCTCGCCGAAACACTTTCTCCTGCGGCGTCATCGCCACGATCCTTCTCGGGGCCGGGTGCGGCCCGGCGCCCCCGAACCTGCCCCCCGAGGAGGCGGTCAAGGTCCCGGCCGGCGGCTCGCTCGTCGTGTACGTCGAGGCCCGGATCAGGACGGCGGGGCCGATCCTCAAGACGTTCCAGGAGCAGACCGGCATCCTCGTCACCGCCAACTACAGGGAGACGCTCGGAGACCGGTTCCTGCCGGCCCTGAAGGAAGAGGCCGCGCAGCACAGGGTCGATCTCTTCTGGGGGGAATCGCCGCTCGCGGCGATGGCTCTGGCCGACGAAGGGCTGGTCGTGCCGTTCCGCCCGGCGGGGGCGCGCCCTGTCCCCGCGATGTATCACGACCGCGAGTTCCGCTGGGTCGGCTTCGCGGCCAACCCGCGCGTCTTCATCTACAACACCGACCGCATGAAGCTGGAGGAGGCCCCCGGCGAGACCTCCGAGCTCGTCAAGCCCCCCTGGGCCGGGCACGGCGCGATGCCGCGCATCGCCTTCGGCGCGCCGGCCTTCCACGCCGCCGCCCTGTACGCGTTGTGGGGTCCCGAGCGGGCCGGGGCCTTCCTGAAGGCCCTTCAGTCGGACGGCACTGCCATCGTCGAGGACGATCGCGCCGCCCGCGCCCTGGTCGCCTCGGGCAAGGCCTGGTGGGGAATGATCGGCCTCGACGAGGCGATCGGCGCCAAGCGCGAGGCGGAGCCGATCAACATCCTGTTCCCGGACCGCCTGGGGATGGGGACGATCGTCCCGCCGCAGGTCGTCTCGCTGATGCGCGGGGCGCCCCATCCCGACCAGGCGAGAGGACTGTTCGGCTACCTGTTCGCGACCGAGGGGGCGTGGCTGTGCGGACAGAACGACAGTCCGCTCCTGACGTTCATTCCCGACGTCCCGAGACCCGACTGGGTCCCCGCTCTCAGCTCGCTGAACATCGCCCTCCTCGACCCCCGGAGCGCCGGGCGGGCGTA
>DATNEZ010000208.1:0-5281 GCA_035606645.1 Binatia bacterium | reverse complement strand
GACGACCCGGCCGACCCATTCACCCGCCGGCAGATCGACCTGTTCCAGCAGAGCCTGGAGGCGGCCTGCGAGCGCGGCCTGAACCCGGAGGAGGTTCACCTCGCGAACAGCGCCGCGATCCTGGATCACCCGCCCGCCTGGCTGAGCCTGGTCCGCCCGGGCCTGGTCCTCTACGGCTACCCGCCGTCCGCGAAGATGACGCCCCTCGAGGTCAGGCCGGTCCTTTCGCTGAAGACCCGCATCATCTACATCAAGGATGTGGCGCCCGGCACCAGCCTGGGGTATGGACGCACCTTCGTGGCCGCCCGCCCCACCCGGGTCGCTTCCCTCGCGCTGGGGTACGACGACGGTCTCCCCCGCCTGGCATCGAACCGGGGGCACGTCCTGGTGCGCGGGCGGCAGGCGCCGATCATCGGCCGGATCAGCATGGACCTGACGACGGTGGACGTGACCGACGTCTCCGGGGCGGACCTGGGGGACGAGGTCACGGTCATCGGCGGCTCCGGAGCGGAGCGGATCGGCGTCGATCAGATCGCCGCCTGGGCCGAGACGATCCCGTGGGAGGTCCTGTGCGGCATCGGCTCCCGCGTCCCGCGGCTGTTCGTGCGCGGGGAGGAGCGGGAGGTCGTCTCGCGCTTCCCGCTTCCATAGAGGCAAAATCCTAGTTTCCGCCGCGGCAAAACGCTATCATGTGCCAGTGGTGATCTGCCGGCGAGTCCTCATGCCGTAATGCGATTCATTGCGCGGCCCGTTCCATGACCGCGTCGAGGTGATTGCTGTGGGCACATTCGTACTCCGATTCATCCTGGTCCTTCTATCCGTCCTGTTCGGCAGCCAGATCCGGCCCGTCACCCTCTCCCCTCTCGACCTGACGGGGCTGGTGGTCGGCGCCGGCGTCGCCGCCCTGATCCTGGCCCTCGAGTACTTCCTGCGCGGCCTCGAGATGAACGCGCTTTTGGGCGGCCTCGCGGGCCTGCTCGTCGGCGGAGCGGCCGCGGGGGTCGTCGTGGCGCTTCTGCCGCTCGACCTGTTCGCCCCCGCGCCCCCCCTGGCCATCCAGGGGTTCCTGTTCCTGGTGTTCGGCTACACCGGCCTGGCCATCGGGGCGGCGCGCGGCGAGAGCTTCACGCTGTCCAGCCTGCGGGCGGCCTGGGCCGAAGGGGGGCAGAAGCAGAACTACAAGATCCTCGACACCAGCGTCATCATCGACGGACGGATCGCGGACGTGTGCGAGACCGGCTTCCTGGACGGGACCCTGGTCGCGCCGCAGTTCGTGCTGCGGGAGCTGCAGTACATCGCCGACTCGCAGGACTCGCTCAAGCGCAACCGCGGACGGAAGGGGCTCGACATCCTGCAGCGCATCAAGAAGGGGCCGGACGTGAAGGTCCTCATATCCGAGGCGGACTTCCCCGACATCAAGGATGTCGACATGAAGCTGATCGAGCTGGCCAAGCAGCTCGGCGGAAAGATCATCACCAATGACTTCAACCTGAACAAGGTCGCCGAGCTGCGCGGCGTCCAGGTGCTGAACATCAACTCGCTCGCCAATTCGCTGAAGCCGGTCGTCCTCCCCGGCGAGGCGATGAAGGTGTTCATCCTGAAGGAAGGCAAGGAGCCGAACCAGGGCGTGGGCTACCTGGACGACGGCACCATGGTGGTGGTGGACAACGCCAAGCGCCACATCGGCAGGAACATCGAGATCACGGTCACCTCCGTCCTGCAGACGACCGCCGGAAAGATGTTCTTCGGCAAGTCCGAGGCGGGCGACGAGGCGACCCCCATCGAGCACCGCCCGAGGAGGACCGGCGCTTGATGCGGGCGGCCGTCGTCGTCCTGCTCGCCGCTCTTCCGTTGGCCCCGGCGCTCCTCGCGGGAGACCAGCCCGCCGGGCCCCTGCACCAGTACATCGTCCTGCCCTTCGAGAACACCTCCGAAGACCCCTCGCTGGACTGGCTGTCCTCCGGGCTGGCGCACACGCTGGGCGAGTACCTCCTCGGGTTCGGCCAGCGGGTCATGGACGACGAGGAGCGATCGGTCCTCCTGGAGGGAAGCGGCATCCCCGAGGGGGCTCCCCTGGCCCTCGCGAGCGCCCTCGAGCTGGGGCGCAAGACGGTGGCGCGCCAGGGGGGGATGCGGATCGACCGGCTCGTCCTGGGCCGCTTCTCCGTGGACAAGGGGGACATCACGCTGATGGCGCGCTCGATCGACATCCGGCAGGAGAAGGCGCGTCCGTGGGTCTCCCGCACGGGCCGTCTCAAGGACCTGCTCGCGGTGCACCGCAACCTGGCCCTGGCGCTGGCCAAGGACGAGAGCCTCCAGGTGAACGAGGGCCGGGCCGAGCTCCTGCGCAAGCAGGCGGAGGACGCTCCCCTGCTCGCCTTCGACACGTACAGCCGCGCCATGGCCGAGAGCGACTCGAAGAAGAGGCTGCAGCTCCTGCGCAAGGCGTTGCAGCAGTTTCCCGGCTATCCCAAGGCCTCGTACCAGGCGGGATCGGTGCTGGCGCGCGAGGAGCGCTGGGAGGAGGCGGCGGCCGTCCTGGCGCAGGCCTCCTCGGACCCGTTCCCGTACGAGTCCGAGTTCCACCTGCTCTCCTCGCTGGTCTCCCTCAAGCGCAAGGACCCCCACGGGGCGGCGGAGGAGGCGAAGCGCGCCCTGGCGATCGGGGACTCGGCTCGCGGACACTTTCTGCTCGGCAAGGCGCTGCAGGCCGCGGGGGACGCCGCCGGCGCGCAGAACGAGCTGAGCAGGGCGCAGGCTTCCGATCCGTCCGGCACGGAGCTCGATGAGCTGCGCCGGTCGCTGGACGAAGGAAAGAGCACCCGGAGGAAACCTTGAGCCCGCTGTCCGACCTCGAGATCGCCCACCAGGCCAAGCTGCAGCGGATCGAGAGCATCGCCGAATCGCTCGGCATCCTGCCCGAAGAGCTGGAGCCGTACGGCCGCTACAAGGCCAAGATCTCCCTGTCGGCGATCGAGCGCCTGAAGTCCCGGCCGGCCGGGCGCTACATCTGCGTGACCGGGATCAACCCGACGCCCCTCGGCGAAGGGAAGACCGTGGTCACCATAGGGCTGACCCAGGCGCTGAGGCGCCTGGGAAAGCGCGCGCTCAGCACCCTGCGCCAGCCCTCGATGGGCCCGGTCTTCGGCATCAAGGGGGGGGCGACCGGCGGCGGCTACTCGCAGGTCGTGCCGATGGAAGACATCAACCTGCATTTCACGGGCGACTTCCACGCGGTGGCCGCGGCGCACAATCTCCTCGCGGCCCTCATCGACAACCACCTGCACCATGGCAACCAGCTCGGCCTCGTTCCGGAGGCCATTCTCTGGCGCCGCAGCCTCGACCTGAACGATCGCGCCCTGCGCCGCATCCGCGTCGGCCTGGGCGGGGGCGCGAACGGCGTGGAGCGCGAGAGCGGCTACGACATCACGGCGTCGTCCGAGGTGATGGCGATCCTGTCCCTCTCGAAGAGCCCGCGCGACCTGAAGGAGCGCCTGTCGCGGATCCTGATCGGGGTGGACAGGGACGGCAAGGGGGTCACCGCCGGGGATCTCCGCGCGCAGGGATCGATGGCGGCCATCCTCCGGGACGCCATCAAGCCGAACCTGGTCCAGAACCTCGAAGGGGGCGCCACCCTGATCCACTGCGGCCCCTTCGCCAACGTGGCCCACGGCAACAATTCCATCCTGGCCGACCTTCTGGCCCTCAGGCTCGGCGAATACGTGATCACGGAGAGCGGCTTCGGGTCCGAGATGGGGGCGGAGAAGCTGTTCGACATCAAGTGCCCGGCGGGGGGACTCGTCCCCTCCGCCGCGGTCATCGTCTGCTCGGTGCGCGCCCTGAAGCTTCACGGCGGCGTGGCGATCAGCGGGCGGGACACCTCGGCCCTCGCCCGGCCCGATCCCGCCGCGGTCGGCCGCGGCTGCGAGAACCTGCGCAAGCACATCGAGAACGTGCGCACCTTCGGGTTGCCGGCGGTCGTCGCGGTGAACCGGTTCGACGGCGACACCCAGGCCGAGATCGACGAGGTGCTCGGGCGGGCGCGCGCCGCCGGCGCGTTCGCGGCCGTGCCCGCCACCGTCTGGGCGCACGGCGGCGAAGGGGGTCTCGAGCTGGCGCAGGCGGTCATCAAGGCCGCCGAGTCGCCGAGCCAGTTCCACCCGCTCTACGCCCCCGGGCTGTCGATCGAGGAGAAGATCGAAAAGATCGCCAGGACGATCTACGGCGCTTCCGGGGTCACCTACACCGACAAGGCGAGGGACAGGATCGAGTTCTGCAGGCGCCAGGGGCTGGGACAGCTGCCGATCTGCATGGCCAAGACCCCCTTGTCGCTGTCGCACGATCCGGCGCTCAAGGGGAGGCCGGAGGGTTTTGTCCTTCCGGTGACCGACGTGCGGGCCTCCGCCGGCGCGGGGTATGTCTACCCCCTGATAGGCAGCATCATGACCATGCCCGGGCTGCCCACGGTGCCGGCGGCGATGCAGATCGACCTCGACGACCAGGGGCAGGTCACCGGCCTCTCCTGAGGCCAGGGGGGCCCGGGGGGCCTTGACTGCCGATCCGTTTGGTGGTATTAACCTTACAGGTGCGAGTTCCATCAGGAGGAGGTGGCGCGTGAACAGGGTAGCGCGTTCGGTAGTTCTTCTTCTGGCCGCCGTAGTCGTAGCGGCCATGCTTCCCGGCGGCCAGCTCGGCGCCGACGAAGAGAAAGTCGTGGTCTCGCGCCCTGGAACGGTCTTTCACAGGGCCGGAAGTTCCGATATCCGCGGCCAGGGAGTCGAGAAGAGCGTCGATGTCGCCATGGCGGCGGGCTACCAGCCGTGCCGTGTTTGTTTCGCCAAGCAGGCCGCATCCTCCAACCTCGTCGGAACGTCGGGCGGGGCGGCGTTGAGCGGCCAGTCGAACGGCGGCGGCAACGGCCATCCCTCGGCCCCTTCCGCGCAGCCGACGGGACAGCAGTTCGGGACCCTCGGCCACAGGTCGCACGATGGTGAACAGAAGGATCCGTACGACAACCTTCACACCATCCGGACCCCGTCGAAGGAGCAGGGCGCCTACGGCGAGGAGTTCGAGTACCCGCGACACGGCGGCTACTACTGAGACCGAAGTAGTCTCGTTCCCACATGCAAAGGGGCCTGCTCCGGCAGGCCCCTTTTTTTGTCGATATGCTCCGGGAAGGGCGTCGCGATCAGGCTCGCAGGCGGCGGGTGTAGCGGGCCACCAGGAAGGCGTCGTAGGTGCTGATGAACCAGGACAACGCCGTCACGAACATGATTCCCAT
>DATNEZ010000222.1:0-5885 GCA_035606645.1 Binatia bacterium | reverse complement strand
TCGATGCCCTGCCGCCCACCCGCCGGGCGGAAGCGTTCCGCATGAACAGCGGCGGCTGGGACATCCAGGTGCAGAACATCGCGAAGCATGTCGCCGCGTCGTAGGGCGTCCGTCGGGCCGGCGCCGCGGCCCGGCCCCGGGCGCCAGGCGGGCCCGGCGCTCGGGCGGTTCGCGCCGATCTTCGCGGCGCTCGGCGACGAGACCCGCCTGCGGATCATCGCCGTCCTGTGCGCCGGCGGAGCGCTGTCGATCGCGCAGCTGACGTCGGGGACCGACATCACGCGGCAGGCGGTCACGAAGCACCTGCATGTGCTGGCCGGCGCCGGCCTGGTGCGCGACCTGAAGGTCGGACGGGAGCGCCGCTGGGAGTTCGAGCCGGCGCACCTGGACGAGGCGCGGCGCTCGCTCGAGGGGATCGCCCGGCAGTGGGACGTCGCTCTCGGCAGGCTGAAGGCGACCCTGGAGCGCTGAGGCCGCGCGGCGGCGGCCCGCCGCCCTGCCGCGCCGCGGTCTTTCCAAATCGGCGCCGCGGCGGTAAGCTGGTGCCTTCCTGAGGAGGTCCCATGCCCTACGTGGATGGCTTTGTTGTGCCGGTGCCGAAGAAGAAGGTCGAGGCCTACCGCCGCATGTCGCAGAAGGCGGGGAAGGTCTGGCGCGAGCACGGCGCCCTCGAGTATCGGGAATGCGCCGCCGACGACGTGAAGGTCGGCAAGCTCACGTCGTTCCCGCGGAGCGTCAAGATGAAGCGCGGCGAGACGGTGTTCTTCTCCTGGATCGTGTACAAGTCGCGGGCGCACCGCGACCGCGTCAACAAGAAGGTGATGAAGGACAAGCGCCTGGCATCCATGATGGATCCGAAAGGGATGCCGTTCGACCCCAAGAGGATGATCTACGGAGGATTCAAGACCCTGGTCGACGCCTGAGAGGCGTAACGCGAGGCCTTTCCGGCCCGACCGGCCTGCTGCTGTACGACCCGAAGGGCGGAGCGCCCCTCTCCCCCGGGCAGCTTCTGATCGAGCTGCTCAGCAACGTCCTGGCGTCGGGCGCCGCCGCGGCTCTCCTTGCCCTGATGGCCGCGCGGTACTGGCCGCGCGTCCTGGCGGTCGCGCTTCTGGGTGTCTTCGCGTGGCTCTCGCTGAGCGTCAGCTACTGGAACTGGTACGGCTTCCCGGCCAGCTTCATCCTTGCTGAAGGGATCGACCAGGCGGTGGGCTGGACCCTCGGGGGGCTGGCGATCGCCCGGATCGTCCCGCCGCGCGCCTGAAGGGGAGCGCGGAGCCCGGGATGGACTGGCGGCCCGGAGGTGCTGCGGCCGGGAGACTGACTCGGACCGGGACGTCCGGGAGTATCCTCTTGTTCGAGGCGCTGGGCGTGGAAATTCGTTGACGCCGTCGGGAGGTCCAGATGGTTGATGAACGATCGGCGCGCTCCTACAGCCAGGGACAGTATGTCGGCGGCGGCGTGGCCGTCGGGGTCGGCATCGGCACGGCCATCGGCGTCGCGTCGGGCAACCTGGGGCTGTGGCTCCCCCTCGGCATCGCGATAGGGGTCGCGGTCGGATTGGCCATTTCGAAGAATCGACCAAAAACATAAGGCGAATCATGCGCAAGAAGATCCTGATCGTCCTGGCGGTCCTCTGCGGCATCCTGGTCGCCGCAGCGGTCCTCGTCAGCATGCAGCCGGACACGTTCACGGTGCAGCGGTCGGCCACGATGGCGGCCCCTCCGGCCGCGGTGTTCGCGCAGGTGAATGACTTCCAGGCCTGGGACGCCTGGTCCCCGTGGAAGGAGCTCGACCCGAACGCGAAGGTGAGCCGGTCGGCCCCCTCCTCGGGCAAGGGGGCGACCTTCTCGTGGTCCGGCAACGATCAGGTCGGCGAGGGCAGCCTGACGATCAGGGACAGCCGGCCGGACGAGCTGGTGGACATCGAGCAGGTGTTCGTCCGGCCACTCGCCGGGAAGGCCCGGATGCTCTTCACGTTCGCGCCCGAGGCGGGCGGGACCAAGGTCACCTGGACCATGGACGGGACCAACAACTTCCTCGGCAAGGCGATGTGCATGGTGGTCGACATGGACGCGATGGTGGGGAAGGACTTCGAGCGGGGCCTGGCCGGCATCAAGCGCCTGGTGGAACAAGGGAAGGCCCCCTCGGCGACATGACGGAAGCCACGGCTGGGCCACCGGCCGACGATCCTCTCGCCGCGCGCCTGCGCGGGTTCGGGCCGCTGGGCATCCTCGCGATGGTCGTCATCCTCGCGGGGAACCTCCTGGTGCTGCCGCTCAGCGCCATCCTGGTGCTCCTGTGGGCGCAGCGGTCGGGCACGCCGTGGCGGGAGATCGGCTACGTGCGGCCCAGGAGCTGGATGGCCGGGCTGGCGATCGGTCTCGTATTCGGCTGCGCGCTCAAGCTCGTGATGAAGGCGATCGTGATGCCGCTTCTCGGGGCCGATCCGATCAACCAGGCGTACCACTACCTGGTGGGGAACACGGCCGCGCTGCCCGGCGCCCTGTACCTCATGATCGTCGGCGCGGGCTTCGGAGAGGAGACGCTGTTCCGCGGGTACCTGTTCGAGCGCCTCGGCAAGCTGCTCGGGGCGGGGCGGGGGGCGAAGGTGTCGATCGTCCTGATCGCGGGCCTTCTGTTCGGGCTGGCCCACTACCCGGACCAGGGGCTCGCGGGGGCCGAGCAGGGGACGATCGTCGGCCTGGTGTTCGGGGCCATCTTCGCGGCGACCGGGAGCCTCTGGATGCTGATGTGCGCGCACGCGGCGTTCGACCTGACCGCGCTGGCGATCATCTACTGGGACCTGGAAACCAGGGTGGCGCACCTTGTCTTCCGGTGACGCCTTGAAGCCCCCCGCTGAAGTCCTGGCGTACTACGAGAAGTTTCCCGAGGAGTCCCGGCTCTCGTCGAAAGGATCCGGCCTCGAGCTGGAGCGCACCCTGGACATCCTCTCCCGGGTCCTGCCGAATGCGCCCGCCCGCGTGCTCGACGTCGGGGGGGCCGCCGGGGTGTACTCCCTCTGGCTGGCCGATCGAGGCTACGAGGTCCACCTGGTCGACGCCTCGCCGAGGCTGGTCGAGGAGGCCCGCAGCCGCAGCGCCGCCTCGTCCCGCCCGATCGCATCGCTCGCGGTCGGCGATGCCCGGCGGCTCCCGCGGGAGGACGGCTCCGTCGACGCGGTGCTCCTGATGGGGCCCCTGTACCACCTGACGGACGCCTCCGACAGGCTGCTGGCGCTGCGCGAGGCGTTCCGCGTGCTCGTCGCCCAAGGCGTGCTTCTGGCCGCGGCCATCTCGCGCTGCGCCTCCGCCCTCGATGGCCTGGCGCGCAGGCTGTCGGTCGATCCGCGCTTCGTGGCGATCCGGGACCGCGACCTCGCCGACGGGCAGCATCGGAACGAGACGGACGACTTGAACTACTTCACGACCGCGTACTTCCATCGTCCGGAGGACCTGGTCCAGGAGATCGGGGCGACGGGGTTCGCGGGGGCGCAGGTGCTCGGAGTCGAGGGACCGGGATGGATCCTGCCCGACCTCGAGGCCCGCTGGAAGGACGCGGCGCTCAAGCGGGACCTGCTCGACGTGGCCCGCGCGCTCGAGAGCGTGCCGTCCATCCAGGGCGCGAGCGCGCACCTTCTGGGCATCGGCAGGAAGCCATGACGGGGCCCCGGAATCTTGACACGGATTGTTTCCGCGTCGTACTCTCCGCCCAGCAATCAACACTTCAGCGCGTGAGCTGAACGGCCCGGGCAGGATGGCGCCCGCTTCGGGTCGATTGGTTTCTGTCCGCTGAGGTCACGGTGGACCCACAGACCCGAACCGAACCGCGGATTCGCGACCGCAGGGCCCCTGCGCCCCGCTCGAGGCTGAGACCCTCGGGACTCGGCGTCGTCGGGGACGTCCCGTGGGGCGCCCACCTGTGCCAGTTCTACGAGACCAGGCGGGACCTGCTCGAATTCCTGATTCCCTTCTTCAAGGCGGGGTTGGATCACGGCGAATTCTGCCTGTGGGTGGTCTCCGATCCGCTGACCGCGCGGGACGCGCGGAACGCGATGCGCGAGGCCGTGCCGGGGTTCGAGCGCCACCTCACCGATGGCCGGATGGAGATTCTCCCGCACGACAAGTGGTATCTCGGGGGGGTGGGATTCGATCGGAAGGGGACGATGCGGCGCTGGCACCAGAAGCTCGACCAGGCGCTTGCGCGGGGCTACCCGGGCATGAGGGCCACCGGCAACGTCGCCTGGCTGAAGGCCCGGGACTGGGCGAAGTTTTCCTCGTACGAGAGGGCGTTCGACGCCTCCATGGCGAGCCGGCCCATGATCGTGCTGTGCACCTATCCGCTCGCCTCGAGCGCCGCCGATCACATCCTGAACGTGGTCCGCACGCACAAGGCCGCCGTGGCGGTGCGGCACGGACGCTGGGAGGTCCTCGAATCGTCCCAGCTCAAGCGGACCAAGGACGAGATCCAGCGGCTGAAGACGGCCCTCGAGCAGCGTGTCGTCGAACGGACCAGCCAGCTCAGGAAGGCCAACGTGTCGCTGACCCAGGAGATCGCCGAGCGCACGCGCGCCGAGGGGGAGCGGGCGGTCCTGTTCGACCAGGTGAGCGCGAGCCGCGAGCAGCTGCAATTGCTCTCGAGGCGGCTGCTTCAGATGCAGGAGACCGAACGCCGGGCCATCGCCCGGGAGCTCCACGACGAGATCGGCCAGATGCTCACCGCGCTCCGCCTGCTGCTCACCATCAAGCCCGGCCTCCCGCAGGGGAAGGCCTTGTCCCGCGTGACGGACGCGCGATCGGTCGTGCAGAACCTCTTCGACAGGGTGCGCGCCCTCGCGCTGGACCTGCGACCGGCGATGCTCGATGAGCTGGGCCTGGAGGGGAGCCTCCTCGGCCTGTTCCGCCGCTACACCAAGCGGACGAACATCCGGATCCGGTTCGACCACCGCGGGCTGGAGGCGAAGCGGTTCCCGCCGGAGGTCGAGACCGCCGCGTTCCGCATCGTGCAAGAGGCGCTGACCAACGTGGCCCGCCACGCCGGCGTGTCCAGTGCGACCGTGAGTCTTCAGGCCGATTCCCGCATCCTGTCCGTCCGGATCGAGGACTCGGGACGAGGGTTCGCTCCCGTGGGGAGCCGGGCCGACTCGTCCACGGGGCTGATCGGCATGCAGGAGCGTGCCCGGCTGCTCGGCGGGATCCTCAGGGTCGACTCGGCCCCCAGCGAGGGAACACGCGTCACGGCCGCGCTGCCCGTCGGCCCCGACCCGCGCCGGAAGGGCAGCCCGCGTCGCTCCGGCAGAGGCCTTCGGACCCGATCGCCCCGGACCCATCTCCCCGCACGGGTATAATGGCCGCTCTCTAACAGGAGCGACCCCTTGGACACGTCCCGTCCTTCCTTGCGTCCGTGTGAAATCCTCTCGCTCGTCGCGCTGTCCGCCGTCCTGTCCGCCGCCGCGGCCCCGCCGCCCCCACCCGACCTGGTCCTGCTGAACGGCGCCATCCTGCTGTACCAGGGGATCGAGCAGAAACCCGGCGGGAACAGGAGCGCGGCCCCGGCGAAGGGCTCCGCCCCGGCGAAGGGGACCGCCGCCGCGAAGGGGGCGGCCCCGGCGCGGCCTGCGTTCGCCCAGGCGATCGCCATTACAGACGGCCGGATCGTGTTCGTCGGGCCGGACCGGAAGGCGAAGCGCCTGGCCGGCCCCGCGACCCGCGTCGTCGATCTCGGGGGGCGCATGGTGATGCCCGGGATCGTCGACGGGCATTTTCACGGGACGCGGCCGACCGACTGCGAGATGGGGTATGCGGGGGGGACCGTTGCCGAGGTCCTGGCAAAGCTCCAGGCCTGTCTCGATCGGCCGGACCAGGCCCCCTTCAAGGGATCGAACG
>DATNEZ010000213.1:0-4918 GCA_035606645.1 Binatia bacterium | reverse complement strand
CCAGGAGTACGAGGTGGACGAGGAGCGCGCCCATGCCGAGGTGATCGAATTCCTGCGCGGGCTCGTGGAGGCGCGCCTGGCGCGCCCCGCCGCGGACACCGAGGGTCCATGAACGTTCCCGAGCTGTCCTACAACGAGCTGGGATCGCGCCTGATGCGCGCCGGAGGGCCGGCGCGCGTGCCCCTGTCCGGCTCGATCGAGATCACCTTCAAGTGCAACCTGCGCTGCGTGCACTGCTACATCCCCGACTATTCCGGCCGCAACGAGATGTCCACCGGCGAAATCCAGCGGATCCTGAGCGAGGCGGCGGACGAGGGCTGCCTGTGGATGCTCTTGACCGGCGGCGAAGTCCTGTGCCGCAGCGATTTCCCGGAGATCTACCTTCACGCGAGGAAGCTCGGGCTCCTGGTGACCGTGTTCAGCAACGGCACGCTCGTGGACGAGCGGATCGCCGACCTGCTGGCGGAATACCCGCCGTTCGGCATCGAGTTCACGCTGTACGGGATGTCGGACGAAACGTACCTCAAGACCACCGGCTTCCCGGGACGATTCACGCGCGTGCGGCGGGCGATCGAGCTCCTGCTCGAGCGCCGCGTCTCCCTGAGCCTCAAGGCGGTCGCGATGGAGCCGCTCGCCGGCGAGATCGAGCAGATGGCCGCCTGGAGCCAATCGCTCGGCGTGCGCTTCCGGTACGACGCCGTGGTGCACGGGCGCCTCGACGGGTCCCTGGCGCCGACCAGCGTTCGATCCACCCCCGAGACGGTCGTCGCGTACGACGCGACCGACCCCGGGCGGCTCAAGGACTGGAAGTCGTTCTACAAGAAGTTCGTGAAGTCGACGGAGCCGTCCACCTTCCTGATGTCCTGCGGGGCGGGGATCAACGCCTTTCATGTCACCCCGCAGGGAACCCTCCTGTCCTGCGAGGCGCTCCCCCTGAACGGCTACGACCTGAGGAAGGGCACCTTCCGCGAGGGGTGGTACGGCGTCGTCGGGGACATCCGCGGCCTCCAGGCGTCGGCGGGGAACGTCTGCGCCTCGTGCGAGCTCCGGGCCATGTGCGACCGGTGCCCGGCCACCGCGACCCTCGAGACCGGAAGCCCCGAGGGCTGGATCCCGTACTACTGCGAGATCACGCACCGCCGCGCCGCGCTGCTCGAGGACGAGGTCGGCCGCCCCGAGACGGCGGAGCGGTACCGCCGTCACGCGGACAAGGTGCGCGCCGGCTGGACGCCGGAAGGGGCCATCCTGCCCCGCGCCTCGGCGATCGGATCGCCCGGAGGCTGCGGCGGCGGGGGGTGCGCCGCGGGCGGCTGCACGAAGGCGTCCGCCGGCACCACGACCGCGAACCGCCTGATCCAGATCGAACGTCCCACCACACCAACCGCCGGCCCTCTTGAGGAGGTTGCATGACGAACCACGACGATTCCCGGCGGGGCCACGCGGCCCGCAGGCCTTACGAGTCACCGAGGTTGAGCCGCGTCCGGCTTGTCCCGGACGAGGCGGTGCTCGCCTCCTGCAAGAGCAACGTCACCGCGGGCCCGGGCGGCCCGATCAACAAGTGCGCGGCCAATCCGGCGCTGTGCTCGCACAATGCCAGCTGACCGCACGCGCCCGCTGGTTCTCGAGGTGGCCCGCATCGGGCTCGAAGTGAGCACGGCCGATCCGGCGATCCGCCTGGTCGCCGAGCCGGCCCACGTGCCCTTCCTGGCCGAGGCGTCCGTGGAGGACTGCGCCCGCGTCCGTCTCGGTCCCGCGTCCGGCAGGGCGGCGCGTCAGGCCGGACGGACCCTGTTCGACACCGGCTCGGTGTGGCGCCTGGAGGAGGTCGGCGAGCACCGCCTGCTGACTTTCCGCTCCGCGATCTTCGGACGCGAGCCGTATCTCGCGGTCGAATTCGACCGCGAGTACACCAAGGGGGAAGGGGAAACGCTGGTCGGCGGCCCCATCCTCAACCAGAACGAGCTCCACCCGTTCGTCTATCCGTTCGACGAGGTCGTGTTCCTGGCCCGGCTGTCGCGCGGCCGGGGCGTGCTGGTGCACGCCTGCGGCCTGGTCATCGGCGGCCGCGGTCTCCTGTTCCTGGGGACTTCGGGCGCGGGCAAGAGCACGACCGCGCGCCTGTGGAAGGAGCGCGGCGGCGTCACCATCCTCTCGGACGACCGCATCGTCATCCGGTCCGAGGGGGACGGGTACCGCATCTACGGAACCCCATGGCACGGCGAGGATGGGTGGGAGACCCCGTCCTCGGCGCGGCTCGACGCGGTGTTCATCCTGGACCAGGCGCCGCGCAACCGGATCCAGGAGATGACCCCTTCCACCGCCGTGGCCCAGATGATGGTGCGAGCCTTCCCGGCGATGTGGGACCAGCAGGGACTCGAGTTCGCGGTGAAATTCCTGGCCGATCTCACCGGCAGGGTCCCGGTGAGGCGCCTGCAGTTCCTCCCGGACCGCACCGCCGTCGATTGCGTCCTGGAATCGCTCCGGGGCGGAGACCTGACCTCCCGGGGCGGCACGGAGGACATCCGGGCAGCCCGCATGAGGGACGACGAATGAGCCAGATTCTGGTGGTGGACGACGAGGCGGCCATCCGCGACGTCCTGATCGATTTCCTCACCGACCACGGCTACACGGCCACCGGGGCGGAAAACGGCCGGGAGGCGCTCCTGATGGTGCGGACGCTGAGGCCCCAGATCATCCTTCTGGACATCGCCATGCCCGGGATGAACGGGATCGAGACGTTGAAGAAGCTCAGGCAGGAGATCCCCAAGGCGGCGGTCATCATGATCAGCGGCCACGCCGACAACGACATGGCCCTGCAGGCCCTGGATCTCGGGGCCTACGACTTCATCCAGAAGCCGCTCGACTTCCGCTATCTGGAGCGGACGCTGCTCGCAAAGATCGTGACGCTCGAACCGGAGGCCGGCGAGTCCGCGGCCAGGGAGACGGATGGTGAAGGCGGACGACGCACCGGACACCGCTCGCGGTAAGGCCCCGCTGGCCCTGCCCGTCCTGCTCGCCGATCGCCAGGAGGTCGTGTTCGTGGCGACCCCTCGCGGCATCGAGAGCCTGCGTGTGCCCCGGCGCTACTGGGGCATGCAGGTCGGCGTCGTGGCGATCCCGGTGAGCGACGAGGAGGTGCGCGGCGCGGAGATCGCCCCCGCTTCCGAGGCCGGCGCCTGGCCGAGGGTGGTGACGCGGCCGGATGCCCTGGCGCCCGCGCTCTCCCGGCTCATGGGGGGGGAGCACGTCGAGCTCAGCCTGCAGCCGGGTCGCGACGGCTTCCGCGCAACGCTTCTGACCTCATCGGGCGAGGAGCAGCCCCTTCCGGTGGCCCCCAAGGATGCCCTCGGTTTCCTGGCGGCGGTCTTCCAGCAGGTGCCCCGGGGCGTCGTGAAGGCAGCCGGCGGGCGCGCCCGCAGGCTGCTCCTCAGCGTCCGCCCCGCCGCGCGCCCGCACGAGTACCGCGTGCGCGTGACCGGCGCCGTCGAATCGGCCCCGCCCGCAACGCTTGCCGACGTCGGCTTCTCGCCTTCGGTCCTCGAGCTGCTTCTCGAGACGCTCGAGCGGCGTGCCGGCATCCTGCTCGTCTCGGGCGGGCCGGCGACCGGCCGGACCACGACTCTCGATCTGATGGCGCAGACCCTGGTGTCCCGGGGTCACGCCGGCGGGCGGATCGGCCCGCGCGCCCGCAAGGCGCGCCCCGAGCTCCCCTGGCTCGCCGGGGGCCTGTCCGAGTGGCCGTTCCCCGACAGCCTGCTTCAGGCGGCCCCCGAGTTCGTCCTGGTCGAGAGCCTGGAGGGGGCGGCCGACCTGGTGCTGGCTGCGCGCCTCGCGGCGAGCGGCTGCCTGGTCCTTGCCGGCGCTCCGGCCGCCGATCCGGAGGCCCTCTCGAAGAGCGTGGTGCGCGCGCTCGAGAGCGGCTCGGCCCCGGCCGTTCCGGTGGCGGTCCTGGCCCAGACGCTCGTCCGGACCGTCTGCAAAGGCTGCATCGGCTGGTCGATGCTCTCGCCCGACAAGGCGCGCCGTCTCGGCTTCCATCGCCGTGACGTGGAGTCGATGGACGGTCGCGGCGGGCTTCCCGTGGCAAAGGGCCAGGGCTGCAATGACTGCGCCGGCACCGGCGCGTCCGGCCTGACCGGCGTCTACGAGCTGGTCGACCCGGAGGCGGGACCGGGCTCCCTGCCCCGCCTGCGCGAGGAAGGATGGCGGAAGGCGCTCCAGGGGCACGCCTCGGTGGACGACGTCGCCACGATCCCGGGCGCCCAGAGACGCATGCGGACGCTGCGCGAGATCATGGTGCACGCCGGAGTGGCCCCGGCCGCGCCGGAGATCGCCGCGGCCGCCCTGGCAGGCCCCTCTGCGACGGCGCGCACGAAGACGGCCTCCGTCCTTCCCGGACCGCGTCCTTCAGGCGCCGCGGACGAGGCGCTGGCGCTGGCGCAGATCCTCCGGGACGCGCACGCTCAAAAACCGGTCGACCCGAAGACATTGACGGCCCTGGCGGGCGCCATCGCCGCGAGCGGCCGTTCGGCCTCCCCGCTGGTGGACGTGCTTCCGGCCCGCGGCGGCTTCAGGCTCGCCAGCCATTCGGTGCACGTGGCCTTCATCGCGTCCCGCATCTGGGTGGCGCTCGGTCACGAGCCGGACCCGCGGATCAGCCTCCTGGGGCTCCTGCATGACGCCGGGTTGATGAAGGCGGGGATCGATCCCGAGGCCGAGCTTCCGCCCACGGGCTCCGAGGAGAGCCTCGACCCCGAGGGAGCGCGCGAGAACCCGGGGCCGATCCTGAAGGTCCTCGGGCCGGACGCCGCGGGGCTGCTCGAGCCGATCCGCGCCGTGCACGGACTGCTGCGGTTTGACCTGCCGACCCCCGCGGAGCGATCGCGCGCCGACCTCGCCGCCCAGGTGGTGGCCCTCG
>DATNEZ010000212.1:0-4697 GCA_035606645.1 Binatia bacterium | reverse complement strand
GCTTCCCATCCTGCAGCTCGGGCTGGGCAACGGCGTGCTCGGGCTGCTGTTTTTCTGGGTGGCCGCAAGGCTCCCCTGAGGACCATGGGCTTCGAGCAGGACTACAAGGGGTTCCAGGACTATTACGAGGCGCGGCGGCTCAACGTCCGCATCCTGGTCATCCAGGCCCTGCTGGGGGCCGTCCTGGTGGTCTACCTGCTGGCCTTCTGGTACCTGCAGGTCGTCAAGGTGGACCATTACAGGCGGCTGTCCGACAGCAACCGGCTGCGCCGGGTGACCATCATGCCCCTGCGCGGCGTCATCAAGGACTCCGAGAACCGCGTCCTGGCGAACAGCCGGATCGCCTTCAACATCCGGCTCGATCGGGAAAAGGTCCCGGAGATGCAGGCCTTCCTGCCGAGGCTGGCGGGCATCCTCGGGATTCCCGAGACCACGCTGCGCGAGCGCCTGGCGAAATACCGGGGCCGGCCGGCGTTCGAGCCCGTCATCCTGAAGGAGGACGTCGACCTGGCGGAGGCCGCCTACATCGAGTCCCGGCGCCTCGAGCTGCCGATGCTGTCGGTCGAGGTCGAGTCGCGTCGCAACTATCTCTACGGCCCGCTCGCGGCGCACGCGCTGGGGTACGTCGGCGAGGTGAGCGAGGACCAGATCAAGGCCGATCCGTCCGCCGCGTACGACCTGGGAGAGATCGTCGGCAAGGCGGGTGTCGAGAAGCAGTACGACTCCGGGCTGAAGGGCGTGAAGGGCTGGAAGCAGGTGGTGGTGAACAGCTTCGGGCGCGAGATCCAGGAGATCGAGGAAGGCCGCAAGTCGAACCCCGGCCGGGCGCTCCGGCTGAGCATCGACCTCGACCTGCAGCGCGCCCTGGAGGAGGCCTACGCGGACGAGGCCGGATCGGCCGTGTTCCTCGATCCGCATTCGGGGGCCGTCCTGGCGATGATCTCGCGCCCGGCGTTCGACTCGAACGTGTTCTCCCGCCGCTTCTCGCAGGACACCTGGGAGGCGCTGGTGCGCGACCCGAGGCACCCGCTGCAGAACCGCGTGTCGCTCTCCAAGTTCGCCCCCGGCTCGGTGTTCAAGATCGTCATGTCGATTGCCGCGCTCGAGGAGGGGATCGCCACGCCGGCCCGTGCCGACCACTGCACCGGCTCGTGGCGTTTCGGGGACAAGACCTTCCAGTGCTGGGCGATCCGCAAGGGGGGGCACGGCTACCTGAGAATGCGGGAGGCGATCATCCAGTCGTGCAACGTCTACTTCTATCGTCTGGGCAACGAGATGGGGATCGATCGCATCTCGAAGTGGGCGCACCGCTTCGGATTCGGCGAGCCGACCGGCATCGATCTCCCGCACGAGGAGTCGGGCACCGTCCCCGATCCCGAATGGAAGAAGCGGGCCAACCCGCGCGATCCGGTCTGGCATCCGGGAGAGACGATCTCGGTGTCGATCGGGCAGGGGGCGCTCGAGGTGACGCCGATCCAGATGGCGGTGTTCGCCGCGGCGATCGGCAACGGCGGCACGCTGTACCGGCCCCACCTGGTCCTGTCGCGCGAGGTGCGCGAAGGGGTGGAGGAGGACGAGCACCAGGATTACGTGGTGCGACGCATCGACATGAAGGCGAAAACGCTCGAGGTCATCAAGGACGCGATGTGGGGCGTCGTGAACGACGAAGGGACGGGGGGACGCGCCCGGATCGCGGGGCGGGACATCTGCGCCAAGACCGGGACGGCCCAGGTGTTCAAGGCGTCCCGCGACGTCGACGCCGACAAGCTCCCGAAGGAGAGGCGCGACCACGCCTGGTTCGTGGGGTTCGCGCCGCGGGACGATCCGAAGATCGCCTGGGCGGTGTTCGTGCAGAACGGCGGCCATGGCGGCACGACGGCGGCGCCGATCGCGCGCGCCGTCCTGGAGCGTTTCTTCGGGAAAGAGGACGCTCGCACGGGGGTACAGCAGCTTGCCAGCGTGGCGGTATCTCAATAATTTCGACTGGATCCTGTTCCTTTCGATCCTGGCGGCCTGCTCGGTCGGGCTGGCCGTCATCTATTCAGCGACGGCCGGAACGCCCAGCAGCGGGGCCTTTCACAGGCAGATGATCTGGCTGGGGCTCGGGCTGGTCCTGATGGTCCTCGCCCTGCTCATCGACTACCACACCCTGGCGGAATTCTCCTACGTGTTCTACGGCATCGGCCTGCTGCTTCTGGCCCTGACCCTGGTCTTCGGCCGGGTGGTGAACGCGAGCAAATCGTGGCTGGGCTTCGGCGGAATGCAGTTCCAGCCTTCGGAGCTGGCCAAGGTGGCCACCATCCTGGTGCTCGCCGCCTACATGGGGCGCGAGCGGGTGCGCGGCCTCGGGGTGGTCCATTTCGCGGCGATCTGCGCCCTGATCGGACTGCCGGTGCTCCTGATCATGAAACAGCCGGACCTCGGGACGGCGGTCACGTTCGCCCCGCTGTTCGCCGGCGTGGTCTTCGTCGGCGGCATCCGGGTGCGGACGCTCCTCATCCTCGCGGTCATCGCCACGCTCGCCCTGCCCCTGTCCTGGGGACACCTCAAGCCGTACCAGAAGGAGCGGGTCAAGACCTTCCTCGAGCCGACGCGGGATCCGAAAGGGTCCGGCTACCAGCTGATCCAGTCGCTCATCGCGGTCGGGTCGGGCGGCGTAATGGGGAAGGGCTTCCTCTCGGGAACCCAGGGACAGCTGCAGTTCCTGCCGGAGCAGCACACCGACTTCGTCTTCGCCGTCCTCGCGGAGGAGCGCGGCTTCATCGGCGCGTTCCTTGCCCTGGGCCTGTATTTCGCCATCATCTATCGCTGCCTCGCCACGGCGCGCGCAGCCCGCGATCGACTCGGCGTGTTCCTGGCGATCGGTGTCGTATGCGTGTTCGCGGGGCAGGCCCTCCTGAACATCGGGGTGGTCGTCGGCCTCCTGCCCACCACGGGAGTGCCGCTGCCCCTGATGAGCTACGGCGGCTCGTCGCTCGCCAGCACCCTCCTCGGGATGGGGCTGGTGCTGAACGTCTGGATGAGACGGCTGGTCAACTGAGAAAAATGCCCTACAACCGTGGAGGTGGTTCTCATTCCGCCCCAGAGGAATCCACCATATCGGTCGGATCGGTGGGTCTCCCGGCGAAAAGCTGCACGCGTCGGCGGGATATGTAATTGCAAGTCAATGGGTTAGAGCGATGGCGTTCGATGTCACCTCCACGAAAGTAGGGCATTTTCTAAACCCATGCGTCGCGACATCCTGATCGAGGGGATCACCCCGGAGATCCGCGTCGCCGTGCTCGAGGACGACGTCCTGGCGGAGCTCCACGTCGAGCGCTCCTCCGCCCGGGGCATCGCGGGGAACATCTACAAGGGGCGCGTGAGCAACGTCCTCCCCGGGATGCAGGCGGCCTTCGTCGATATCGGCGTCGGCCGCGACGCCTTCCTGTACGTGGAGGACGCGGGAAGCCGGGTCGACGCCGAGCGGCTCGAGGACGCCGATCCCGCAGAGGAGGACACGGCGGCGCGCCCGGCGCCCCCGGCACCGGCGCGCATCGAGGACCTGCTCGCCCCGGGACAGGAGGTCGTCGTCCAGGTCCGCAAGGACCCGGTGGCGGAGAAGGGGGCCCGCCTGACCTCGCACCTGTCGCTCCCGGGACGGCTCCTGGTGTATCTCCCGGGCTTCCCCCACATCGGCGTGTCCCGCCGGATCGAGGACCCGTCGGAGCGCGAGCGGCTCAAGACGGCGGTGGCCGCCCTGGCCCGGGACATGGGGGCGGCGGGCGGATTCATCGTCCGCACTGCCGGGGAGGGGCACGACGCCTCGGAGTTCCCGGCCGACGCGCGCTACCTGGTCGGTGCCTGGGAGGAGATCGGCCGCCGGTCGGCCTCGCTCCCCACGCCCGCCCTCCTGCACGAGGAAGCGGGCATGGTGACCAAGGTCCTGAGGGACCTGCTGCACCGTGACGTCGTGCAGGTCGTCTGGGAGGGGGAGGCCGTCGGCCGGGAGGCCGAGGCGTTCGTCTCCACCATCGGGCCGGACCTGGTGCCGCGCGTCCTGAGGCACGCGGGACCGCGCTCCCTGTTCGACGAGCGCGGCCTGCATCGCGAGATCGAGCGCTCGCTGCGGCCGCGCGTCTGGCTGCGCTCGGGGGGATCGATCGTGATCCACCCGACCGAGGCGCTGGTGGCCGTGGACGTGAACACCGGGAAGTACGTGGGCAAGACCCGCCTGGAGGAGACGATCCTCAGGACCAACCTCGAGGCGGCGGCGGAAATCGTCCGCCAGATCCGACTGCGCGACCTGGGGGGAATCATCGTCATCGATTTCATCGACATGGCCGAGCAGGCGAGCAAGGACGAGGTCGTGAGAGTGCTCGAGGCCGAGCTGCAGAAGGACCGCGCGAAGTCCCGCATGCTCCAGATCAGCGAGTTCGGCCTGGTGGAAATCACCCGGCAGCGCACCCGGCGCAACCTGGAGCGCGTGCTGTGCCGGCCGTGCCCCGCGTGCTCGGGGTCCGGCCGGCTGAAATCGCCGGAGACGATCCTCTGGGAAATTCTCAGGGAGATTCGGGGCCTGGGCCCGATGCCTGCGGGGACCCGGGTGTCGGCACGCGTCCACCCGGAAGTGGCCGCCCGCCTGGAGGAGCAGGGGGAGGGGCTGCTGCGCGGCGCGGCGTCGTTCCCCCCCTGGCCGCCGCTGCAGTTCCTGCCGG
>DATNEZ010000193.1:0-2795 GCA_035606645.1 Binatia bacterium | reverse complement strand
CCGGGACTCTCGAATCGCCACCAGGACCGTGTGGTCGAAGTGCTCCTCGACGTGGCGCGGCGCCACGGACGATGAGGGAAGACCACGGGCCAGCGCCGCCCGGGCGAGGACGGCTCAAGCGGGCATTCGATGTCGGGATGTCGATCGCGGCTCTCCTGCTCCTGGCGCCGTTGCTCGCCGTGGTGGGGCTGGGCGTTCTGCTCGCGATGGGGCGCCCCGTGCTGTTCATGCAGGAGAGGATTGGTCTGGGGGGCCGGCCCTTCCGCCTCTTCAAATTCCGGACCATGAGAAGCGGCGGGCCCGGGGGACTGCTCATCACCGGCACGGGGGACAGCCGGGTGACCCGCCTGGGGCGCTTCCTGCGCGGGACCAAGCTCGACGAGCTTCCTCAACTCGTGAACGTACTCAAGGGGGACATGTCGATCGTCGGTCCCCGGCCCGAGGTGGCCCGCTACGTGGCCTTGTATTCCCAGGCTCAGCGCCAGGTCCTGTCGGTCCGGCCCGGACTGACGGACCCGGCGACGGTCCTGTTCCGGGACGAGGAATCGCTCCTGGGCGCGGTACCCGAGCCGCAACGCGAGGACTACTACGTGCGGGAGATCGTGCCCCGCAAGCTGGCCATCAATCTGGACTATCTGGCCCACGCCGGCTTCTGGTATGACCTGCGTCTGATCGGCCGGACGATGATCGCGCTTGTCGATCGCCGGCGCTCATGACATTCGTCATCCTGGCGTGCGCCGCCGTTCTGTTGCAGGCCTATGCGGGGTACCCGCTGTCGCTGATCGTGCTGCGTCTCCTTCTGGGGGATCGATCGGTCCATGCGACCCGCGACGGGACGCCGGGAGTCAGCCTGGTGATCTCGGCCCACAACGAGGGGCGCGTTCTGCGCCGGAAGCTGGAAAACTGCCTGAACCTCGATTACCCCGCCGATCGCCTGAGAATCTACGTCGTCTCGGACGGGTCGACGGATGACACGGACGAGATTGCGCGCGCTTTTTCCCCGCGCGTGGAGCTGCGCGCTTTCCCGGGGCGTCACGGGAAGGTCGCCTGCCTGAACCGGGTGGTGCCGGAGCTTCCCACCGATCTGGTGGTCATGTCGGACGCCAATTCCCTCTACGAGCCGGACAGTCTCCGGCGGCTCGTCCGGCATTTCGCGGACGAGCGGATTGGGTGCGTCTGCGGTGAGCTCCGCTACGCCAACCGCCGGCGGCTCGCCGCCGGGGAAGGCGAGCGCGTGTACTGGAGCTACGAGGGCCTCATCAAGAGGCTCGAAAGCTCGCTCGGGTCGTTGCTGGGCGCCAACGGTGCCATCTACGCCTACCGCACGCGCCTTTTTCGACCGGTCGATCCCCTCATGTTCTGCGACGACATCATCCCCATCCGGATCGCCCTGGCCGGGTTTCTCACGATTTATGACACCGAGGCCGCATGCACCGAGGAGTCCGTTGACGAGGCCGTCGAAATGAGAAGGCGGAAGCGGCACGCGTCCTTTGGTCTGAGATCGATGCTGCACGCCGCCGGAGAGGCGATTCGCCGGGGGCGATTCCTGATTCTCTACCAGTGCGTGTCGCATCGCGTGCTCCGCTGGCTGGGCGGTGCGGCGCTGGCGGGCATGGTGCTCGCCGCTCCCTTCCTGCCCGCCCCTCTGAGTCACCTCGCCCTGGCCGCCCTGGGGGTCTTCTTCGGAGCGGCCCTGGCGGGATTTCTCACCGATCGGCTCGGCCTGAGAGTCGCTCCCCTTTACCTGTGCTATTACCTTCTTGTGATCCACGTCGCCGGCCTGGCCGGCCTGCTCGCCTTCCTGATGCAAACCGATCGGCCGCATTGGGAGCCCCGCCAATAACCTTGAGCCATCGGGATTTCCTTGACAGAGGGTCCCGCCCGCGGTATAAAAAAGGCTCACCCAGCGCATGCCAGACGCCGGTGGCTCAGCCTCGATGCCTATCCTGACCGGGTTCCCGCACATCCTGAGAAACAGGAAGCGATGGCTTCTCGCGACCTGTGACGTCGTCGCGGTCCTTCTGGCCAACGCACTGGCCGTGGCATTGCGGTTCGACTTCGACTGGGCCGCCTTCGGCACGCGAACCTACAGGATCCTCGACCTCGTCCTTCTCGATCTTCTGGTGACCCCGATCATGTTTCAGATGTCCGGCCTGTATCAGGGCTACTGGAAGTATGCCGGGCTGGACGACCTGAACCGGCTCGTGAGAGCCGTGGCGGCAAGAACGGTGGTCCTCATCGTCGTCTTCTACGGGCTGGGGTTCGCCGGCCTGTCACGCGCGGTGCTGATCATCGCCACGGTACTGCTCCTCCTGATTACCGGATGGGTCCGCCTGGCGCCGCGCTTCCGATTCGAGCTGTTCTCGTCCCGCCGGAGCGCCGCCGGCGTTCGGGCCCTGATCATCGGCGCCGGGGACACGGGGGAATCGCTGCTGCGAGAGCTCAAGAAGAGCCCGCAGATGGAGTACAACCCCATCGGGTTCATCGACGACGATCCGGACAAGGCCGGCGTCAAGATTCACGGAGTGCAGGTGCTCGGCGCCACCGACCGGCTGGAATCCCTCATCAAAGAGTATGGCGTGCGCGAAGTGATCATCGCCATCCCGGGTGCCTCCACCCGCACGCGGCAGGAGATTTTCGAGATCTGTCGTCGTTCGGGCGCGCGCTTCAAGACCGTGCCGACGCGAGGCGAGCTGCAGCGTGGAGCGGCGCGAATCAGCCAGATCAGGCTGGTGGACATGGAGGATCTCCTGGGGAGAGACGTGGTCAACCTGGACCAGCAGATCCTGCGCCGG
>DATNEZ010000160.1:0-9719 GCA_035606645.1 Binatia bacterium | reverse complement strand
GAGAGCAGAAGCTGGTAAGGCTGGCCGGTGCTCTGCGCGTCCTTGAGCGCGGCCAGGGCCTCGTCCGCCCCCGCGGTCGCGGTCGGCCGCATCCGCCAGCTCGCCAGCATCTCGTGCAGGATGCGCCGGTTGGTGGCGTTGTCGTCCACCACCAAGACCGGCACCCCGGTGAGGTCCACCCCTTCCCGCGCGGGCGGGGGCGTCGCCGCCGGGCGGTGCGGCAGCTCGAAGCGCGCCGTGAAGTGGAAGGTGCTGCCACGGCCGACCTCGCTCTCCACCCAGATCCGGCCCCCCATGAGCTCCACGAGCTGCGAGGAGATGGTCAGGCCCAGCCCCGTGCCGCCGTACTTGCGGGTGGTCGAGCCGTCCGCCTGCGTGAAGGCCTCGAAGATGGCGCCGTGCTTGTCGCGCGGAATGCCGATCCCGGTGTCGGACACCGCGAACCTCAGGTGGGCCCGGTCTCCCGACACGGCATCCGACTCGACGCGCACGACCACCTCGCCCGCGTCGGTGAACTTGATCGCGTTGCCGACCAGGTTGATCAGGACCTGGCGCAGGCGGCCGGGATCGCCCACCATCGCGTCCGGCACGTCGGGCAGGACGTGGCAGGCGAGCTCCAGGCCCTTGGCGTGCGCCCGCACGGCCAGGATGCGCATCGCCTCGTCCAGGCAGTCGCGCAGGCCGAAGTCGATCGGGTCGAGGTCCAGCCGGCCGGCCTCGATCTTCGAGAAATCCAGGATGTCGTTGATCAGGACCATGAGCGCGTCGGCCGAGCTCCTCACCAGCTCCAGGTACTCGCGCTGCTCGTGGTTCGGGCGGCTGTCGAGGAGCAGATCGGTCATGCCGATGATGCCGTTCATCGGCGTCCGGATCTCGTGGCTCATGTTGGCCAGGAACTCGCTCTTCGCCTGGCTGGCCTGCTCCGCCGCGGCCTTGGCCTTCTGCAGCTCCAGCTCCGCCTGCTTGCGCACGGTGACGTCGGCGAAGATGCCGTCGGCGTAGGCGACGCCGTCCTTCTGGTACGACCCGAGCGTCCGGTCGTACAGCCAGATCCACTCGCCGTCCTTGCGCTGGATGCGGTACTCCACCTCGAACTTGAAGTTGCGCTCGAACAGATCGCTGTAGGCGGTGCGCACGCGCTGGACGTCCTCCGGGTGGATGCGCCCGAACCACAGGCCGGGATCGGAGCGGATCTCCTCCGGCGTGTACCCATAGACCTTCTCGACGTTCGGGCTGATGAACAGGGTGTGCCCGGTGGAGTCCGACGACCAGGTCACGTCCGGGATGTTGGCGACCAGGGAGCGGTATTTCTCCTCGCTCTGCCGGAGCGACTCCTCGGCCCGGCGGCGCTGGATGACCGGACCGAGCTGCGTGCCGACCTGCGCCATGACCTCGAGGAGCCGGTCGTCCTGCTCCATCACGTCGGACGAGAAGAACTCCAGCACCGCGGCGACCTCTCCCGCCACCAGCACGGGGAAGCCGAAGGCCGCCCGGACGCCGATGTCGGACGCCGCCCCGCCCCGGGGGAAGTTCGGGTCCTCCTGGACGTTGACGATCCAGGCGGGCTTTCCCGTCTCCATGACGCGGCCCGGCAGTCCCTCCCCCCGTCGCAGCGTCGTCCTCGCGGTCTCCTGCCGGAAGTCCGTGAAGCGCTCCGGGTCGTCGAGATGCCAGATGTCGAGGGGGACGAGGACGTCCTGGACGTCCGGGGAGCGCGCGTAGACGTGGCCGACCGGCCAGCCGGTCAGGTCGCACACCGCGTCCAGGCAGTGCTGCAGGGGTTCCTCGATGGTCGAGGTCTCGTTGGCCAGGGCCGCCACCGTGCGCAGCAGCTGGATGTAGGAAACTTGCTGCTGCAGCTCCCGGGTGCGCTCGATGACGCGCCGCTCCAGGGCCTCCCGGGCCGATTCCAGGGCTCGGTCGCGCTCCTGGATCTGCGCGAGCATGTCGTTGAAGCCGTCGATCAGGAGCCCGAACTCGTCGCGGCTCCGGCGCACGGCGCGCGCGGCATAGTTCTTCTCGGCGGCGACCACGCGGGTCGTCCCCACCAGCTCGAGGATCGGGCCGGAGATCACGCCCTGCAGGCGGGAGGCGAGGAGCAGCGCCAGGATCGAGGAGGCCGCCATGACCATCACCACGATGGCGGTGTAGCGCTTGAGGCGCGCCGCCATCACGCTGAGGTCCGATTGCAGGAAGACGGTGCCGATCCGCTCCCGGTCCATCTGGACCGGGGCGAACAGGACCAGGCGCCCGGACTCGAACCGGTACCCCTCATCCTCCGGGCTGTCCGGGACGTCCCCGGGCGCCACCCCGGCCCTCAGGTACCGGGCGAACAGGGCGCCGTGCGTGTCGAACAGCGCCGCGGCGACGATCTGCTCCTTGGCCGCCAGCGTGGACAGGGTCTCCTCCGCCGCCTTGCGGTCCTTGAAGGAGAGTGCGGCCGTGCTGTTGTCGGCGATGATCCCCGCCAGGGCCGACAGCTCCCTGGCCATCTGCTGGCGCATCGTGACCAGCTCGTAGGTCACGAAGGCGAGGCAGGCGAGCAGCAGCGCGGCGCTCGAGGTGAGCATCATCAGAAGCATCAGCTTCTGCCGGATCGACATGTCCCTGAGGGCCATCATGGCGCCCCCAGCGCGCGCTTCCGGTCGTGGACCACCTTGCCGAGCCTCAGGATCTTCGAGCTGATCTCCAGGCTCGATCGGTACGCCGCGTCGACGTTCACCTCGAAGCGGACCATGTTCTGGTCCAGGACGAGCCCCATCACGCCGCCTTCGCGCGCGAAGCGGTCCGACTCGCTGACCGTCAGGACGTACGATCCCCGCAGCCGCTCGAGGATTTCCGGCAGGCGGGCCCGCTCCGTCCGGCCCACGATCAGGACGTGACAGCCGGCGAGGTCGTCGAGGCCCGCCGCCCGCAGCACCGACACGGGGTGCCCGTTCACCCGCTTCACATCGACCACCTTCTGGAGCGCGTCGCCGATCGGCTCGTCCCCCAGGATCGCCACGACGATCGGCGCATCGGGAGCGCCGAACGCGGTCCCGGGCCAGTCGACGAACTTGACGACGGTGTAGATGAAGCTCGCCTTGATCTCCTGCTCGAACGGGGACGGAGGCTGGGACTGGGCGCGGATCACCGAGGCCGGCGCGACGAGCAGGACCCCAAGGGCCAGGAGCGCGGACGCCGCCGGGACGCCGGCTCCCGCAGGGAGGCTTTCACCGATCCGATGGCGACTCGCCAATCTTCCTCTCCTCCCGCGACTTACGGGTCCCGGACGATGACGGCAAATATAGGGCCCCACCCTTCGGCCGGCAACGAGGGGACCCCCCCTGTCCGCGCCGGGGAATCCGGCCAGGGACGTGTGGGGTATACTCCGTCAAAAATATGCCCGTCGCCCCTGATGTGGGTCGGGGGGACCGCACGGGAGGCTGGGAGCCGGTCCAGACCGCCGGACGGGCCCCGATGGGGGGAATGCGCATGCCCAGGACGGAGTTCGTCACCAGGAACCAGCCTCGCCTGACCCTTCAGGGCGCCCGCCTGATGATGGCGGCGGCCGTCCGCAAGGCCCAGTCGATCGGAGTTCCGATGGATATCGCGGTCGTGGACGACGGGGGGCACCTGCTGGTGTTCAACCGGATGGACGGCGCCAAGCTGAGCAGCATCGACATCGCCATCTCCAAGGCCTGGACGGCCGCCTGCGCGCGCCGCCCGACCCACGAGTACGCCGAGATCGCGGGGCCCGGGCGGCCGGCATTCGGCATCCACGTGAGCAACCACGGCCGCTTCATGATCGTGGGGGGAGGACTTCCGGTGCACGTCGACGGTCAGGTCGTCGGCGGCATCGGGTGCAGCAGCGGCACCATCCAGCAGGACCGCGAGGTCGCGACGGCCGGGATCAACGTCCTGGCCGCCCGGACGGGGCGGCGGCGGAAGAAATCCTAAGGAACCTGGGGTCCCGCCTCCCACATCTCCCGGAACAGATCGATCGACCCGATGGCGTAGCCCGCGTAGTGATTGTTGAAGTAGCCGTACACGGTCACGCCGCGATCGAGGAGGCCGCGGATGGCCGGAATCCATCGCCCCATGTCGCGCCGCCGATCGACGATCAGGCGGTCCCAGCGCGTCGTCTTCTGCTCGATCGCCTTGCGGTCCCCGAGCCAGCGGATGTAGGCGAAGTCGGCCGTGAGGATCCCCTCCCTGCGCAGGAGCGCCTCGACGCCGAAGAACCACGGGTGGTCGATGAACGCCAGCGCCACGCCATGCTGGCGCAGCAGGCGAAGCAGCCGCGCGGTGACGAAGCTCTTGTTCCGCACCTCGACGGCATAGCGGCGCCCCCCGGGCAGGGAGGGCAGGAACGTCTCGAGGCGATCGAGGAACGGGTTCGGGTCCGGGAACTCGTCCTTGCGGAAGTAGCGGAACTGCAGCAGCAGGGGGCCGAGCTTGTCGCCGAGGCGATCCATGACCCGCACGAACTCGTTGCGCTCGGTGGCGCAGTCGAGCAGGAGCTTCTCGTGCGTGATCACCTGGGGGAACTTCGCCGCGAAGAGGAAGCCCGCGGGCGTGCGATCCCGCCAGCCGTCGACCATCCGCTCCGTCGGGATGCGGTAGAACGTGGCGTCCACCTCGACCGTGGACGCGTGCCGGGCGTAGTGCGCCAGGTAGTCGGTCGGAGGCGTGCCGGGCGGATAGAAGACCCCCTCCCAGGAGGGGGCGCTCCAGCTCGAGGCGCCGAGATGCAGCCGCGCGTCCATGGAACTCCCCCGCCGCTCAGGCGCGGGCCGGGATCGTCCGTCCCTCGAACTCCTCGATGGCCGCCCGCAGCGCGGTGTCGAGCGGCTTGGTTTTCCTGAGCGCGTAGTCGAACAGGGCCTGCACGGTCCGGCCCTCCGCCACCACGCGGCCGGACCGATCGTCCCTCAGCAGGTACTCGAAGGTGAACGACGACCGCCCGAAGGACGCGACCCGGATGTGGCAGGCGAGCGCGTCCTCCACAGTGGCCGGGCTCCGGAAGTCGCATTCGGCCCGCGCCAGGATGTAGTCCAGGGCCTGACGGGAGCGGATGGCCGGGACCGCCCGCCAGTACGCGATGCGGGCGTTCTCGAAATAGGTGAAGAAGACGGCGTTGTTCACGTGCCCCATGCTGTCCATGTCGCGGAAGCGCACCTCGATCGGCACCGCGAGGGGATAGCCGTCGGCCGCCCGGACGTTCACCACATCGCCGCCCCGCCGTCGATGTTGATCGACTGGCCGGTGATGCCGGCGCCGGCGTCGGAGGCGAGGAACAGGGCCAGCCGGGCCACCTCGGCCGGTGCGATGAACCGTCCCAGGGGCACGCGCGCCTCCGCCCGGCGGCGGAACTCCTCCGGAGGGATTCCCTCGGAGGCGGCGCCGTCGCGGATGCCCTGGGCCGCCATGTCGGTGTCGACCCAGCCGGGGCACAGGGCGTTGACGGTGATCTGCCTCGGGGCCAGCTCGAGGGCCAGCGCCTTCGTGAACCCGATCACGCCGTGCTTGCTGGCGCAGTAGGCGGCGTAACCCGGCACCCCGAACTTGCCGAGGACCGACGACAGGTTCAGGACCCGGCCCCCGCCCCCGGTCGGCATGTGGCGCACGGCCTCGCGCGTGCAGTAGTAGAGCCCGGTCAGGTTGGTGGCGAGAATCTCCTGCCACTTCGCCTCGATCTTGTCGTCCACGCCCGGCTCGTCGCCGGGGGCTATCGGCGTCGTGCCCGAGGCGCCGGCATTGTTGACCAGGATGTCGACGTGGTCCCAGACCTCGACGACGTTGCCGATCATCACCTCGACCTCGTCCTTGTCCTTGACGTCGCAGCGGAACGGCACGATGCGATGGTCGCCCGTGTTGAGCTCCGCGGTCAGCGCCTGAAGGTTCTTCGTGTTGCGCGAGGCGACGGCGACGCGCGCCCCCTCCCGGTAGAACAGCTCCGCGATCGCCCGCCCGATGCCGCGGCCGCCGCCGGTCACCACCGCCACCCGTCCTTCCAAGAGCATCATGCCCCCTTCACGCGGGCCGCACGGCCCGCCAGATCAGGCTCCGGCGCTCGAATTTCAGGAGGCCGTCCTCCCGAAAGACCCGGAGACCGCACGAATCGTTTCCGATCGCCCCTTCCATCAGGAGGCGCGCCTGCCGGCGATTCTCCGGGGACGGATAGGCGCGGTCGATCCACTCGTCGAACTCGATCACGAACGCCAGGGGTTCCGACTCGAACCCGGTGAACCCCGCCGCGGCGGCCAGGTCCATGAACTCGGCGCGCGTGAGCGTCGCGGCGTGCGAGACGTCCCGCAGCCGCTCGATGGTCTCGTGCCGGTCGCGCTGCCCTGGGTCCTCCGGGGCGCACATGTCCTCGACGATCGCCCGGCCGCCGGGACGCAGGACGCGCCCCATCTCGTCCATCACCGACCGGGGCGCCGGGAAATGGTGGAAGGAGTTGCGGCAGACCGCCACGTCGAACGTGCGGTCCGGGAACGGCAGCCGATCGGCGTTTCCCTGCACACAGCGTCCGCCGCGCGCCGTGGCCTCGCGAAGCATCTCCCGGGTCAGGTCGATCCCCGCCACCAGGAGCCCCGCGCGCTCCAGGCCGGCGGCCACGATTCCCGGGCCGCACGCCAGGTCGAGGGCCCGCTCTCCCGGCAGCGGCCTCACGAACTCGACGAGACGCGCCAGCCGCGCCGGGTCCGTCTGGAGCGGGCTCCTGGAATAGGCCCGGGCCTGGCGCGCGAAGGCCTGCCGGGCGGTGGACGGACCGATCCTCCGTGATTTCCCGTCGCTCACGCGTCCCTCCCGGCAGGCGGGCATTCTAACTGAAAATGCCCTACAACCGTGGAGGTGGGCGGAAGGCGGTCATAGGGAAAAAGGGCCATTCAGCAAAGGGTGGGGCCTCGCGCGGCAGCAATTCCCATCAAGGTCGACTCATGTTATTGAATGCCAACAGGTTAACGGAAGCACTTCCGGGCCCACCTCCACGGAAGTAGGGCATTTTCCTGCCGGATGCCGCCCGCGGAGCCCCGGATCGGCGTGCTATACTTTCGCACTCGTATGCGCACAATCCGGTGTCTGCGAATTCTCCTCGCCCTGGGGATTTTCCTGCCGGCGGTCGTTGCGGCGGGGCAGGAGCCGCCCGCCCCTGGGGCGGAAGGGACGCCGGCCGCGGGCGAGGCGCCTGCCCCTGCCGCTGCCTCCGGCGAGGCCGGGGCCCGGACGGTCGAGCTGCACGCCGGGCTCCCAGGCATGGCGTTCATCGGCCAGGCGCTCGAGGATCTCCTGAAGCGGTTCCCCGGGGCCGACGTCCAGCCGTTCGCCGGACAGGATGACGCGGTCACAGTGAAGGTGGCGGCCGCCGGCATCTCGTGCATCGCCGTCGGGGCTCCCGACAAGCTGAAGGTCGCCTCGGTGGGATTCAACCTGGACGGGACGTACGAGGGGATCGGCGAGGGGAACTTCCGCACCGCCAAGGGGATCGGCAAGGGCTCGACCGTGAACGATCTGATCGAGGCCTACGGGCCCCCGGTGGACATGGTGTCGTCCCGCCCGCGCGGCTCGCCGCCTCCCCGGCCCGGAGCGAGGATCGATCCGTCCCTGCCGCAGAAGTACCAGTACGAGAACGAGTCCGGGGCGATCCGGACGTACTTCCTGATCGAGAACTACCGCGTGACCCGGATCGTGGTCAACGAGCTGAAATCCCTCGAGCAGCACCTGATCAAGGCACGCCCGAAGAGCTGACCGTCCCCGCCCCGGAGTCCGGCCCGATCCCCCGCGCACGCCTGTGCAGCCAGAGTCCCGACCCGGCCGTCACCAGGATTGCCGCGGAGACGAGGTACGGATAGGTCGGGTGCGTGCCGTACAGCGAGCCGGCCACGATCGGTCCCAGGATTCGCCCGGCCGAGTCGAACGAGTCCATGATCCCGATGGCGGCCCCGCGGCCGCGGGTCGTCCGCTTGGTGATCAGCGAGGCGTTGGTCGGGCGCATGACCTGGTTCCCCACTCCGCTCACCAGGAGCGCCGCCGTCAGGGAGATCCGGCCGGACGCAGCGACCACGAGCAGGAAACCCAGCGCGTTGACCAGGAGCCCCGAAAGCATCACGTTCTCCTCCCCCATCCACTGGATGAGGCGCCCCAGCAGGATCCCCTGCACCAGGAAGACCGCGGTCCCCATGAACAGGAACATCGCCCCCATGTCGTGCGCGCCGAAGCCGAAGCGCGCCTGGATGAACAACGGGAAGACGGACTCCAGGGCCGCCATGGCGAACGTGACGAAGAACGCCACGAGGTAGAACGGCAGGAGCGGGCTTCCCAGGGCCCGCGAAGGCCAGGGGCGGCCGACCCCCGTGTCGATCGCGATCGGCGCCTCGGCGAGACCGGGGACCGCCGCCGCCACGCCGGCCTCCGCGGTAGGCACATCGTCCGGTGACACGCGCGCGCCGAGACTCTCGCGCAGAAGCAGGCCGGCCAGGAGGCAGGTCAGGAGGTTGAGCGCCGCGGCCGCCAGGAACGGCACGCCGTGCCCGAAGCGGGACAGGAGCCCGCCCAGGGCCGGGCCGAAGATGAAGCCGAGCCCCATCGCCGCGCCGAGGTACCCCATCCCCTTGCCGCGGCTCTTGTCGTCGGTCACGTCGGCGACGTAGGCCATCGCGGAGGGGAGCGCCGCCGAGGACATGAGGCCCGAGAGGGCGCGCGCGGCGTACAGCATCGGAAGCGTCGAGGAGACCCCGTACAGCGCCAGGCCGGCGGCGTTGCCGAACAGGCCGAGGAGCAGCACCGGCTTCCGGCCGGCCCGATCCGAGAACCGTCCCCAGAACGGCGCGCAGAGAAACTGCATCAGGGAGTACAGCGTGAACAGCAGGCTGATCTGCAGGGCGGACGCCCGGAGCGCCTGGGCCCGGTACGCCAGGTTCGGGATGATGATCCCGACGCCCAGCATCAGGAGGAAGAGGGTCATGAACAGGATCGCGAGCGCCCGCCGGTTCAGCACGCCGTCTCCATGTCGATCGTGAAGGCAGCCGATCTTAGGGAGGGTGCATGCGCCTGTCAATTGCGCGGGCCGTCGTCATGTCACGGTTGCCGGGACGGCGCGCGGGCGCTAGACTCGCGGCCGTCATGGCGAACCTGCAGGTCGACGACGTCATCGTGGTGGGGGGCGGGATCATCGGCCTGTCGATCGCGCGCGAAGCGGCGCGGTCCGGCCTGCGCGTCCGGCTGTTCGACAAGGGGGAGCTTGGCGGCGAGGCCTCGTCGGCGGCCGCGGGGCTCCTGGGACCGCAGATCGACCTCGAGGAGAAGGACCCGCTCGCGGCGCTGGGGCTGGCCAGCCGCGATCTCTTTCCCGACTTTGCCCGATCGATCGCCGAGGAGAGCGGGCTCGATCCCTGCCTGCTCGAGCGGGGGACGCTGGTCCTGGCGCGCGGCGACTCGGAGATCCGGGCGATCGACCGGCAGGCCGCCTTCCAGCGCTCCCTCGGGCTCGAGGCGGAGCGCGTGGGCGGCGACGTCCTGCGGCGCCTGGAGCCGTCTCTCGATGCCGGCCTGACGGAGGGGCTCCACCTGCCGCGCGACTGGAGCGTGGACAACGTGCTCCTGGTGCGGGGGCTGGGACGGTCCGCGGAGCGCGCGGGGGCGCGCCTCGTGGAGGGGACCCGGATCGAGCGCCTCCTGGTCGAGGGGGGCCGCGTGACCGGCGTCGGGGCGGGCGGCGAGTCTTTCGCCGCGGG
>DATNEZ010000158.1:0-5036 GCA_035606645.1 Binatia bacterium | reverse complement strand
GGGTCGCGTTCCGGACGCCGTGGGGCCGGATGCGAGGCGCCGCGACGACGTCCGATGCCGGAGCATCGAGGAGGCGCGGCAACGAAGCAGACGGCCCCACGCCGCCGGAACCCGAAGGGCGCATGGGGATTGCGGCCGCATACCGCGTCGCTCGTCGTCGGCGATGAACCCGCATCGCTCTCCTCCTCGCTCCTTGTCTGCGATCCGCAAGCCCCATGCGCGCGGCCCGGCCGAATACTCGGACCCACTCCTAGGGCTCACAACCGGCGGCCGCTCCCCCGGGGCACCAGCCCGGCGCGCAGATCGCCAAGCGGATAGAAGGTGTCGCGCCACACGATTCCCCCGCGGGCCAGGACACGGATCGCCGAGTTCCAGGCCGCGGCGAGGAGCAGCAGGATGGCGGCCGGGTAGAGCGCCGCGAGCAGGAGCGGGCTCCCTCCCTGGCGCTGCGTCCAGATGCGCGCGCCGCTCCAGACCACCAGGGCCTGCAGGACCAGGGGGATCCAGCCGGCGAGGAGGACCGTCGTCGGGCGCGGCGCGGACGCCGCGAGCAGGCTCCCCGCAACCGCGGCGGCCGCCGGACCGAACGCCAGCGCCAGCCCGAGCGCCGTGTGGCCGATCATCTCGAGGAGGGAGTAGTTGAATCCCGCGAAGAAATTCTTCTCCAGGCCGCGCGCCACGTTCAGGGCCCCCTTGTGCCAGGGGCAGCGCACCAGCCCGAGCGCGTCGAAGAACCGCTGGCGCGCGCCGCTCTCCTTGAGCAGCCGGCCGAGCTTGAAGTCGTCGGCCGGATCCATCTTCAGGAGCCGGTGCCCGCCGATCCGGTCGTAGGCCGGGCGTCGCACCAGGTTGAACGCCCCGATTCCTCCACCGCCTCGCCGCCGGTCGCGGTCCGCCTCGTGCAGGCGCGAGGCGAGGAGGTACATCTGCGCGAACACCATGAGAAGCGCCGACTGCGTTGCGGAGACCGGGCGCTGGTCCGGCACCAGCGCCACGTGGTCGAGCCGTCGTTCCTCCGCGAGGGCCACGACCCGTGCCAGAAGATCGTCCCGGGCCAGCTCGACGTCGCCGTCCATGAAGAGCAGCCACTCCCCCCGGGCGCGCGCGGCCCCCAGGTGGCAGGCGTGGCATTTCCCCAGCCAGCCCGGAGGCAGCTCGCGGTTGTGGATCACCTCCAGGCGGGTGCCAGCCACGTGCGCCTGCAGGCGATCGAGGATCGCGGCCGTCCCGTCGGACGAGCGGTCGTCCACAACCACGATCTGGAGCCCCGGGTAGCGCTGCGCCAGGAGCCTTTGGACGGTCGACTCGATCCCTTCGGCCTCGTCCCGGGCGGTGACCACCACCGACAGCGAAGGAGGGGAGGGCGGGGCGGGAGCGGATCCCTCCGGGTCGAGCGTGGCCTGGAGCAGGGGGAGGTTGCGCGCCGCGCGGCGCAGGAGCATGCCGTAGCCGGTCCACGCCATGGAGAGAAGCGCGGATGAGATGGCGAGAGGCGCAACGCCCGGGGTCACGGGCATAGGATACTTGACTCGAAGAGGGGGTTGGATTTAACTAGCGCCGGGGTAACCGCCGAACCGACAATCCTCAGGGGGGACTGCATGAAGCGTCTGGCTCTCGTCGTCGCCATCGTCCTGTCTTCAGCCGTCATTGCGTTCGCGGGGGCGCCGGCGCAGCCGGCCGCGGCCGCCAACTGGAACTTCAATGCCACGATCATCGAGGCGTGCTCCTGCCCGATGTTCTGCCAGTGCTATTTCAACAGCCATCCGTCGGGCGCGCACGGCGAGGCGGGCGGGCACTACTGCAAGTTCAACAACGCCTTCAAGGTCAACAAGGGGTCGTACGGCGCCGTCAAGCTCGACGGGGCCAAGTTCTGGGTCGCAGGGGACCTGGGCGGCGATTTCACCACGGGCGTGATGGAGTGGGCGGTCGTGACCTTCGACCGCGCGACCAGCAAGGAACAGAGGGAGGCGATCGGCACGATCCTCGCGAGCGTCTACCCGGTCAAGTGGAACTCCCTGACCACGGCCGAAGGGGACATGTCCTGGACGGCCTCGAAGGACGAGGCGCGCGCCCTGCTCGACGGCGGCAAGACGGCCGAGGTGTCGCTCAAGCGGTACCAGGGGAACACCAGCGACCCGATCGTCATCAAGAACCTGAAGTACTGGGGGGTGCCGCGCAACGACGGCTTCATCCTGATGCCGAACGTCGTCGAGGCGTACCGGACCGGCGACAAGGCGTTCGAGTACAAGGGCACCAACGGCTTCATGATCACGATCGACCAGAGCTCGAAGGACGCCGGGGCGGCCGCCAAGTCCGGCAAGTAACCTGGAAGCATTCCGCAGGGGGGGCCGGCCGGCGACGGCCGGCCCTGCTCAGGACGCCGGCGGGGCGGAGTAGACCGCCGAGCGGGCGATGTCCTCCTGGCGGATCTTGTTGACGTCGAACGCCTCGAGCGCCGCGATCAGCCTGTTCATCGCCTGATCGAACGTCGGGACCGTCTTGCGCGCGCGCGTGAGGGGGTTGCAGCGCGCCATGACGAAGTTCTTGACGAAGGGGTGGTTGATCCCGCGCCGCTTCAGGCGCTCCACGATCTTCTTGAGAAGCCCGTCGGCCTCCTCCACGCGTGAAGCGCGCTCCTGCCGGGTCGCGTAGGCCGACTTCAGGCCCGATCCCAGGAAGCGATCCACGCGCCTGAGAATCGGCGAAAAGGCGCCGCCCGCGAACCGGGGGAACTTCTCGTAGAGAAGCCCCAGGGTGATGAAGTAAGGCTCCTCGAACTGGAAGGCGTACGCCTCCTCGTCGCGCTTCACACCCTGATCGATGAGCCCCCGGTACATGCGGATCACCTCGAGCGACTTCTCCTTCATGTTGTGCGCCTTCTCCGTGTTGAGGGCCAGGATCTGGAAGGCGACCTCCGGCTCCGGGATCACGATGGCGGGGACGAACGCGGCCTTGAGCTTCTCCAGGACATGGCGGCGATGGTTGCCGTTCGGGGTCCAGTAGACGCCGCCGGAGCGGACGGCCACGACGGGGTCGACGAACCGATCGATCTTCCGGACGGCGCGCAGCAGCCGCTCGGCGTGCGCCTTCGAGAGGTCGCGCTGGTAGGGGGTCGGCTGCACCAGGGCGGCCGGCAGGAGCGCGAAGATCTGCCAGTGATCGCCCACCGGCTCGCGGTAGGCGGCGAGGGCGGTGCCGCCGTCCTTCTCGATCGTCTCGGCGAGCCGCAGCACCTCGGGCGGCGGTTCCTTGTCCTCGGGATGGACGCTGAGTCGCAGCGGCGCCACGGGGCCAGGCTCCTAGTCGCCCCCGGCCTCGGCGGGACAGATCGTCAGGTTGCTCTTGACCGCGTGAACGCCCTTGATCCGCCTGGCCAGGTTGCGCGCCCGCTTGATCTGGTCCTTCGAATCGACGCAGCCGTTCAGCGTGACGACGCACTCGTCGGTTTCCACGTTGATCTTGAACGCGCCGACGACGTCGTCGGCCATCAGGCGCGTCTTGACCCCGGCGGTGATCAGGGCATCGAGGCACTCGCCCGCCCGTGCCGGCGTGGGCGCGATCAGGAGGCCGGACAGCACGAACGCGGCGAGCGGCAGGGCGTACGGGCGCTGCATGGCGGTTCCTCCTCGGCACGACACCCCGACACCTTACCGTGAAGCGTCTTCCCAGGCAAGAAGGAAGCCTCGCCGGGCTACAATCCGCGAAGGAGGATGCCACGATGAGCCTGAGCGGGAGGCTGCGGGAGCGGGCGGCGGGAGTGTGGGAGCGCGAGTTCGCGCACCCGTTCGTCCAGGGGCTTGGCGACGGCACGCTCGACGAGGCGCGCTTCCGGGTGTGGCTGCGGCAGGACTACCTGTTCCTGGTGGAGTATGCCCGCGTGGTCGCCCTGGCCGCCGCCCGCGCGGAGGACCTCGAGAGCATGGGGCGGTTCGCCGAGCTGCTGCAGTCGACCCTCAGGAGCGAGATGGACCTGCACCGCCGCTACGCGGCGCAGTTCGGCCTCTCCGCCGACGATCTGGAGGCGGCGGTGCCGCAGCCCGCGACCCGCGCCTACACCGATTTTCTCGTGCGCACCGCCTACGAGGGGCCGCTCGCGGCGATCGTCGCCGCCCTCCTGCCCTGCGCCTGGGGCTACGGAGAGATCGCCACGCGCCTGGCCGCCCGCGCGGATCCCCCGGCCGCGGACCGGTACCGGGAGTGGATCCGGACGTATTCCTCGCCGGAGTTCGCCGCCTACGCCGACTGGCTGCGCGGTCTCCTCGACCTGCTGTCCGAATCCCTGTCGGGCGCGGAGGAGAGGCGGCTGGAGGAGATCTTCATGACCGCCAGCGAGCACGAGGTGCGCTTCTGGGACATGGCCTGGGCGGGGGACGGGGGCTCGAACGGGTGAGACGCGTGCGCTACTGCTGCGCCCCCTGGGGGTACTGGTAGAACGCGTTGTTGGTATAGATGATGTCGCAGTTGAAGTCGTTGGTCGCCCCGCCGGGATTGCTGCCCGCCACGCCGTCCGCGCCGAAGCTCGTGATGGTATAGACCGTTCCGGCCGAGTTGGTGTCGACGTGCCAGGAGTTGCTCCAGCCGTCGTTGGGCGGGACCGACTTCAGGTACCGGGACAGGTAGGCGGAGAGCGCGGCCGCATTGGCGTCGCTCAGGCCCCGCGGGTAGAGATTGTTGTCGATGGAATAGGTCTCGAGGGCCGAGCCGATCGTCCGCATGTCCGCGAGCGTGCGCCCCTGCTTTGCCTTGTTCATGGCGTTTCTCAGGTTCGGAATGGCGATCGCGGCGATCAGGCCGATGATGGCCACGACGATCAGGAGCTCGATGAGCGTGAAGCCGTCCTGCTTCCGCATGCCGCGATACCCCCCGGAAAAGGCGCTAGTCTAGCACGCGGCAATCTCCCTGAAGGTGCCGGCGTGTCGTCTTCAATACGGAACCGGGGGCCCGGACGTCTAGGAGTTCGGCGCCAGGAGAAGGGCGGGGTCGGCGTTCCCTCCGCTCAAGACGACCGCCGTCGGGGCGTCGTGGGTCCGGGCCGC
>DATNEZ010000153.1:0-6467 GCA_035606645.1 Binatia bacterium | reverse complement strand
GATCGAGCCGCGGGAAGGTCGTCATGTACTCCCGCCGCTCGGCGCGCAGGCGCGTGACGATGGCGAGATATTCGTCCCTGCGCCCCTGCTGCTCGTAGAGCGCGCGCGGCCGCAGGAGCCGCGCGTCGTCCCCCTCCAGGCCCGGGACGCGCGAGGCGATCTCGTATCCGAAGTCCGGGTCGCGCTCCCAGGTGATCGTCCCCTCGGCGATCCCCTTGACGATGGCGCTGCTGTGGCGGATCTTGACCTTCAGGCTGCGCGCGTCGCTCTCTCCGCCCCCGACCCGCCCGGTGTTCAACAGGTAGACTTCCATCGGATTGGCCCGCAGGATCTCGAGGATGCGGTTCCCCTGCAGGCTGTGGTCGAGCGGGAAGAACGGGTTCGTCCCCGGAATGCGCAGGAACCGCCCGGCCTCCTCGGCGCCGCCGGCGCTCGTCCCCTTTGTCTCCCCCAGCATGAAGAAGGCCGCGGCCTGCACGCCGCTCAGGCGCGCCACGGCCGGAATGACGTCCTCGTTGCGGTTCAGGATCAGGAGGAGATCCGCTTTCTTGATCGAGCGCGCGTCCCCCGCCCCCTCGATGTCGCACATCTTGAAGACCGCCCGGCCGTTCTGCGTGTAGGACGTGTCGAAGAAGTCGATCTCCTCCCCCTTCTGCGAGACGTTCTCGAGATAGGAGGTCGGCTTCAGGACCGCGCGGTAGATCGCCGGCTCGGTCTCCTCCGACAGGCCGAAGGTCTTCGCGAAGCAGCCGTTCTCCGTGGCGTGGATGCTGCCGTCCGGCAGGATCGCCAGGAAGTCGTCCTGCACCGGCTTCGAGTCGTTCTGCTTCGAGAACGTGGTCGTCGTCTTGCCGGTCCCCGACAGCCCGATGATGAGCGCGACCCTGTCCCGGCCGTCGACCGGGATGATCTTGCAGCCGGCGTGCATCGCCAGCCCGCCGCGGTCGTAGACGATCTTGTTCCACATCCTGAGGCCGCCCTTCTTCGACTCGCCGAAATAGTCCGAGTTGAACACCCGCGTGATCCGGCGATCGAGGTCGACCGCGATCAGCCGCTCGTTCGGATAGTCCGCCGCCTTGAGGTTCGGCGTGTAGATGACCGTCACCTGCGGCTCGAACCCGGCCTCCTCCCCGCGCTCCAGCGGATAGTAGAGGCACTGCTGCATCGCGGCGATGTTGGCGTTGCTGGACTCGATGATCAGGCGGGCCGGCGTGCGCAGCCTCTTGTCGTTGCCGATGTACCCGTCGATCACCACCATGTCGCGCGTCCGGATGTAGTCGTCCTGCAGGCGCGCCATCCGCTCCCCCTCCTCGCGGGAGATGATCGCGTGACCGCGGTGCAGCACGGAGTCGTCCGTGACGATGAAGGTGGAGGCCTTGCTGCGGGCGACGACCCGGGTCTGGACGTTGACGTTGCCGTGCCGCGTCTTCAGGCAGTTCGGCATCTGCTCGGTCAGCGCGCGCAACTCTTCGGCGGACGGGCGGGCAATCACCCGGCGCGGCCTGACGGGAAGTTCCATTACCGGAGAGATAAGAGGACCGTTCTTTCCCATGCTTCCGGAGGCATCTGCCCCCCTGACTTGCTCCTTCACCTGACCCCCTGCGGCGGAGGGGGTCAGACAGATGCCCCCATGACCGTGAACCTTATTATTTACGCCGCTTGGGTGGGGGCTGTCAAGGAAGGTCTGAGGTGAATGAGCAGGGGTCCAGAAAGCGCACAGTCCGGACGACGAGGGATCCGATCAGAAGCTCCGGTAGCCGTGGGAGTGCGGCGATCCGCCGCCGTTCCCGGGCGTCTTGCGCGCCGACGGGGAAGACCGGCCGCCGTGCCATGCGGACGTGGAGCTCTGGGCGTCCCGGTGGTCCGGGACCTGTGTCGCGTGGGCGGCCGGAGCCGTGGGGGCGGGATGGTGCTCCGGGTGGGATGAGGGATTCTCCGCTTCCGGGGACTGTTCCTCGAACGACCCGGCCCCGTCCCCCATCTGGAAGAACGCCATCAGGTCGCGCAGGGCCTGCACCTGGCCGGCGACCTGGACCGCGGTGCTCGCCAGCTGCTCGGAGGCGGCGGCCGTGCGCTGCGTGACCTGATCCACCTGGGCCATCGCCTTGTTCATCTGGCCGACGCCGGTCGACTGCTCCTGCGACGCGACGACGACCTCCTGGACCATCTCGGCGGTCTTGCGGATGGTGGGGACCATCTCCAGGAGGACCTGGCCGGCATGCTCGGCCGTCTTCACGCTCGACGTGGCGACGCCGCCGATCTCCTTCGCCGCCTCCTGGCTGCGCTCGGCGAGCTTGCGCACCTCGGTCGCCACGACGGCGAAGCCCCGGCCGTGCTCGCCCGCGCGGGCCGCCTCGATCGCGGCGTTGAGCGCCAGCAGGTTGGTCTGGTAGGCGATCTCGTCGACGATGGCGATCTTCTGGGCGATCGCCTTCATCGCCTCGACGGTGTCCCGGACCGCCCGGCCTCCCGCCTCCGCCTCCTGGGCCCCCTTCAGGATGGCCTGGCCGGCCTGGCGGCTGTTGTCGGCGTTCTGCGAGATCGAGGCCCCCATCTCCTCGAGGCTGGCGGTGGTCTCCTCGACGGCCGCCGCCTGCTCGCTCGTCCCCTGCGAGAGGGTCTGGGCGGCCGCCGACATCTGCGCCGAGACCGACGACAGCGACTGCGATCCCGCGTGGATCTCCCCGATGATCTCCCGCAGCTTCTCCGACATGGAGTTCATGGACGCCAGGAGCAGCCCCGTCTCGTCGCGGCGGTTGACCCGGACGCTTCCCTGGATCCGGCCCGCCGCGATGTTCTGTGCCAGCTCGACGACCTGCCGGATGGGACGCGTGATGCCGCCGGCCAGGAGCGCCGCGAAGGCCAGCGAGAGCAGGGCCGCCAGGATCGTCAGGCCCAGGGTGAACGTGGTCGCGCCGTGCTCGGCCGCGACCATGGTGCTCGAATTCTCGGACATTCGCCGCTTGTTCTTCTCGATCTCCCGCTCGATCTCGAGGATCATCCGGTCGGCCTTGGTGTCCGACTGCGTGCGCGACATGCGCACCGCGTCCTTCATCTGCCCCGAGGTGACCAGGCCCGCGACCTCCTCGAACGTCTTCGCGTACTCCTGGTTCTCCGCCGCCACGGCCTCCAGCGCGGAGACGTCCTCCGTCTCTCCCCGCCCGGTGGCGGATTGCGTGCTGGCCTGGATGGTGCTGGCGATCTCCTCGCCGTACTTCTTGTGCTGCAGGAGGTAGTCGAGGTCCTCGGACAACAGATATCCCTTCTCCGCCTGGAGCTGCTTCAGCATCGCCACCTGGATGTCTTTGAGCCGCGTCTGGCCCTCGGCGAGACGGACCATGCGCTCCATCTCGCTCGCCGACTCGGCGAGGCGGCTGCTCCCGACGAAACCGACCACCCCGACCACGACGGCCAGGAAGAGGAACCCGGCGTAGAGCTTCTTCCCGATCGTGAGGTTGCCAAGGAAATCCTTCACGGGATCCTCGCTCCGCCCGGCGCTCTCAATGGTCCTCCCGGCTGAATGCGTCCGCGGGCGGCAGATCGGAAGGCCCCGGGATCGTCGGCGGCCGGACATCCACGGGGGAGGTGAGGGCCTCCAGGAAGGCCACCAGGTCGGACATCTCCTGCTCGCCCAGGCCCAGCGGGCGGATATCGAGCGACAGCCCGTAGCTCTGCTTCACCTTGCCCCCCTGGTTGTAGAAGGCGACGACGTCCTTGAGCGTCGCCTCCGAGCCGTTGTGCATGTACGGCGCGCTGAGCGCGACATTGCGCAGGCCGGGGGTCTTGAAGGCCCGCTGCGTCTGGAAGAACGGGTACGGGCGTGTCTGGAACTCGCCGACCCGATCGAGCTCGGAGCGCCCCGCGTCCTCGCCGGGCACGCCGGTGTTGTGGAACCGTCCGTCCGTGAAGTGCGCGCCGCTGTGACAGGTCGAGCACACGGCGCGGCCGAAGAACAGCTTCATCCCCCGCTCCGCGGCGGGGCTCAGCGCCCCGTGGTCCCCCTGCTCGTAGCGATCGAAGGGGGATCCCCCCGCGATCAGCGTGCGCTCGAAGGCCGCGATGGCGCGGGCGACGTTCTTCGCCGTCAGCCCCGAGCCGGGGTACACGCGCTCGAAGGCCTGGACGTAGAACGGCACGCCTCGCAGCTTCGCCACCAGGGAGTCCATCGGCATGTTGAGCTCGTCGGGATTCGACAGCGGCCCCAGGAGCTGCTCTTCCAGGGTGGTGGCCCGGCCGTCCCAGAAGAAGGTCTTGGACCAGGCGAGGTTGTAGAGGCTGGGGGCGTGGCGCCGCGTCCGATTGCCGGACACTCCGCGCGAGAGATTCTCTCCGTCGCCGAATCCCAGCTGCGGGCTGTGGCAGCTGACGCAGGTCATGGTGTCGTTGGAGGAAAGCCGCCGGTCGAAGAACAGGATCTTTCCGAGCTCGACCTCCGCCCGGGAGGCGCTCCTGCCGCCCGGCTGGTGCATCGACAGGGGGTCGGGGACCCGAGGAGGCCCGCCTTCCCCCGACTGCGCCATCCCGCCGATCATCAGGAAGACTCCGAGGCCCGCGGCGACCCTTGTGCAGACCGGATAGTGCCGGCTCATCAGAACGCGATCGTCAGGACCGGCTTGACCCCTTCCGCGCCCGCCCGCGACAGGGCGCTGCGTGTCACGAAGCCGATGCCGCCTTTGAAGAACGAGACGAACTTGACCACGGAGGCGTCGTCGTCGAGGCCCGCAGGCGGGTGCTCGGCGCTGGCGTACTGGCGCTCGATCCAGTACCGCTGGAGGTCATCCGACGACATGTTCAGCACCTTGCCCAGGAACGCGGCGCGATCGGGCCCCTCCGTGCTGTGGTCCGCGGGGCGCACCTTCTCGCCGTTGCGCCACACGGAGGTCTTCTTGAGGAAGTAGCCCTTGACCTCCTGCGCGGTGAGCGGCCCGACTGGGTTCGCGGCGTTCACGATGACGACCAGCTCCTCGGCCGCGGCCGGCGAGGCCGCGAGAAACAGCAGCGCGAGGCCCGCCAGGAGTCCTGCTCGACAAGACCGTTGCGTCGTCATGGGTTTCCTAGAAGCCGTAGGCGACCTGGAAGGCGGCGCCGTTCTTCTGGCGCGGCCCCTCCAGGTGGCGCTGCAGCTCGAGCTTCACGCGCGTGTGCGCGCTGATGTCGTACGCCGCCCCGGCCATGACCGCCTCGAACTCGGGAATGTAGTGGCGCGTGACGAGCCCTCCGTCCTCGCGCAGCGACAGGTACGGTCCCCCTCCGTCGGGGATCGACGTTCTGTCGTAGCGCAGGTAGGGATGGAGCTTCCCTTTCCGCAAGTGCAGTGCGGCCTCGACGAGCCCACCGTTCATCTTGTACTCGTCGTCCGGCAGGTTGCCGATCTCGTCCTTCTGCCGCGACATCACCCACTCGGCGTTCAGGCTGAAGCGCTTCGTGTTGACCACGGCGTAGAGGTCGAGCCCGGTCTCGGTCAGCTTGGTCGCCTCGCCGGTCAAGAGGGCCACGGGGGGGTCGCTCGGATCGTCGATCCGCACGCTGTCGATCTTGCCCGTCCATCCGCTGATGCCGAAGCGGCTGTCCTTGTACCCCGGGACGAGCCATTCCGCGAGCCAGGTGACCTCCTTGTTGCTCGAGAGGTCGCGCGCGTAGATGCTCTCGTCAGGGACGTGCGCCCGGCCGTTCCCGACCGAGACCGACCAGTTGAGCGATCGCCCGCTCTTGAACGCGAAGGCGCCGTACCCGGTCACTCCGACCGTGTGGGTCGGGATCAGGTTCAGCTCCTCCTCGAAGAAGTCCGGCACCTGGATGGAGTTCATCAGCCAGGCGCGGGCGTAGAGGAACCGATTGTTGTAGCCGATCGGTGTGAAGAACAGCCCCGCCTGGACGTTGAAGCGCGGCTTCATCTTGAAGTCGACGAAGAACCGCTCGACGTCGACCTCGATCTCGTTGCTCTGTCCGCGGCCGGCCTGGAAATTGACCTCTCCCAGGAAGGTCACGTCCTCGCTCATGTCGGCGATGACGACGAAATCCGTTCCGGTAATCTGGAAGCCCCGCATGGTGTTCACGGGATCGTTGTCGACGCCGAAGCTCTCGAAGGCGGTGCGTGCCCCCTGGTCCGCGAAGTCCCCGCCCGTGAATCCCAGGACGAAGTCACCGAAGCCCGAGAAGCGCAGCTCGACGGCGTCGGCCGGCAGGACGAAAAAGAGACCCGCCAGGAGTCCCAGAAGGACCCGTATCTTATTGACGTGCATGAATTTCCTCCGACGACTGAGGCCGCGCGGCGGCCGGAAACGCTCGACGCCAATATATAAGTCCCCGATTTCAGGGGCGCAAGCGGGGGCGCGTCGTATCCTCCTGCCGGCGTGCCGCTTCCAGGATCAGGCTCGGAATTCGCTTGAGCGGCGCCACCAGGGAGCTGGCGCCGCGCGCGATCGCCTCCCTGGGCATGCCGAACACGATGCTCGATTCCTCGTCCT
>DATNEZ010000152.1:0-4278 GCA_035606645.1 Binatia bacterium | reverse complement strand
GCTTCCTCGGGCGCGAAACCGATGTCGATGAGGGCCTGCGGAGGCGCGCTGACCGGCTCCTTGCACTCCTGGCAGACGCGGCGGACCAGGCGCTGGGCGCAGATGAGGTGCACCGAGGTGGCGACCAGGAAAGGCTCGATGCCCATGTTCATGAGCCGGTTGATGGTCGAGGGGGCGTCGTTGGTGTGCAGCGTGGACAGCACGAGGTGGCCGGTGAGCGCCGCCTTGACCGCGATCTCGGCCGTCTCGAAGTCGCGGATCTCGCCGACCATGATGATGTTGGGGTCCTGCCGCAGGAAGGAGCGCAGCGCGGCGGCGAAGTTCAGCCCAATCTGCTCCTTCATCTGCACCTGGTTGATGCCGTGCAGGTTGAACTCGACCGGGTCTTCCGCGGTGATGATGTTCGTCTCGGGCGTGTTCACCTTGCTGATGGAGGAGTACAGCGTGTTCGTCTTCCCGGAGCCCGTCGGGGCGGTAACCAGCACCATGCCGTACGGCTTGAAGATCGCCTTCTCGAACTTGTTGAGCGACTCCTGCTCGAACCCCAGCCGGGTCATGTCCAGCATGAGGTTTTCCTTGTCCAGGAGCCGCAGGACGATCTTCTCCCCGAACAGGGTCGGGAGGACCGAGACGCGGTAGTCCATCTCGCGGTTCTTGCCCTGCAGCTTCATCTTGATCTTGATGCGGCCGTCCTGCGGCAGCCGCTTCTCGGAGATGTCGAGCTTCGCCATGATCTTCAGCCGGGACGTGATGGCGTCGCGCAGCTTCATCGGCGGCTGCATGATCTCGTAGAGCACGCCGTCGATGCGGAACCGCACGCGGAAGTCCTTCTCGTACGGCTCGATGTGGATATCGGAGGCGCCGCGCTTGATCGAATCGGTCAGGATCAGGTTCACCAGCCTGACGACCGGGGCCTCCTCCGTGGCCGCCTCGAGCTTCTGCAGGTCGACTTCCTGCTCGTCCTCGAGCAGCTCCAGGTTCTGGTCGGTGCTCTCCTCGTGGGCGAGGTCGTCCATCACCTTCTTCAGCTCGAGGGCGTGGATCGACCCGTAGTAACGGTCGATCCCCTCCTTGATGGCGACCTCGGAGGCGACGACCGGCTCCACGTTGTATCCGGTCATGAACTTGATGTCGTCCATGGCGAACACGTTCGTCGGGTCCACCATGGCGATGGTCAGAGTCGCCCCGGTCCGGCTGACCGGCATGATCAGGTATTTCTGCGCGACCTCGCTCGGGATGAGCTTCACGACCGAGTCGTCGACCTCGATCTTGGAGAGATTGATGGCGGGGACGCCGTACTGCTGGGACAGGACGCGGGTGATGTCCTCTTCCTTGACCAGGCCCAGCTTGACCAGGTTGAGACCGAGCTTGCCGCCGTTCGTCTTCTGGTACTCGAGGGCCTCTTGCAGCTTCTGCGGAGTCAGGAGCCCCGCCTTGATCAGCATCTCGCCCAGCTTGACGGCCATTCAGATCCTCATCGAGGCAGGTTGAACGCACACCTATTCAAGTACATGTGACAAATTATGTACCTGAACAATTTATGTCAAGCCAATAACGGAAATATGACTACTAATATTGGCCAATCGGCAAATACGCTGTTACAAGAGAGCGCCCCTAACTGACAACTCGCTATTTGTCAGTACTTTAGGCAATAAAATTGAGCAACTTCCGGGGGCGAAGGGGGGCGGGAAGGTCAGGTCGGGGTCAATCCAGTCGGTCAGTCCGGCTCGTAGCGCAGCTCCATCGAGGTGCGCGAGCCCAGGGCTCGCCGCAGGAGGGCAACCAGGGCGGGGTCCCCTCCGTGCGCCTCGAGCGCGCCGATGGCGGCCGCGTTGATCGAGTAGGTGTATTCGTCGAGACTCTCTTCCACGAGCTCTTCGACCATCAATTCGAGCTGCTCGTCGCTGATGGCTCCGAGCTCGGCGTCGCTGTCGTTGTCGAACAGCCTGATCATCGTTCTCCTCCACGCGGGCGCTTCGGCCGGAGCGACAGCAGATAGAACGCCAGCCCGGCCGCCAGGACGAGGGAGACGGCGCCGCGGATGCCTCCGCCTCCCGCTCCGGCCGCCCGCCAGCCATGCAGCTCCCACAACCCATAATAGACGAACAGCGCCACCGCCGATCCGATCAGGATGCGGTGGGCCGTGAGCAGCGTCATGGCGTCAGGCCCCCACGAGGAGGCGATCGCCGAGCCAGCGCGGCAGTCCGGCCGCCAGGATCTTGTCGCGCGCGGCTGCGGCCGGGTAGTCGTGCCTGTGGAAGGTCACCTCGCGCCGCGACTCATCGTAGATCCCGAAGCCGCACCGGGTGTCCCGGTCGCGCGGCTGCCCGACCGAGCCCGGGTTCACGAGGTAGCGCCTTCCCGCCTCGAGGCCCAGGACGACGCCCCCGCCCCCCGCGCGCCGGAGCGTCCGATGGCCGTCCAGGACGAAGGCCCCCGGGTAGTGGCTGTGCCCGAAGAAGCAGACCTCGAAGTCCAGCCGCTCGAAGCAGCGCTGGGCCTCGTCCTCCTCCAGCAGGTAGCCGTCCTCGTCCAGGGGCGTTCCGTGGCAGAGGGACTTCCCCGGCGCGAACTCCAGAGGTCCCCGCGGGAGCCCCTTCAGGAAGGCCAGGTTCGCGGGAGTGAGCACCCGGCGCGTCCACAGCGCCGCCTGGCGGGCCGCCTCGTTGAAGTCCTCCCCGTCCTCGAGCCCCGCCGCGACCTTGTCGTGGTTGCCGCGCACCACGACCAGCCCGGGGAGGGCGCGCAGGCGGTCCATGACGGGATTCGGATCGGCGCCGTAGCCGACGATGTCCCCCAGGACCAGGGCGCGGTCGTAGCCCAGCTCGAGCGCGCGGCCCAGGGCCGCCTCCGTCGCCTCGAGGTTGCTGTGCAGGTCGGACAGGATCAGGTAGCGCATCACAGCATCCCGGCGATCCGCTCGGCGACCTGCTCGGCGGTCAGGCCGTCGGCGTCGACGTGCAGCGAGGCGGAGCGGTAGGTCGCCAACCGCCGCCGGTACAGCGCATCGGCCTCGGCCTCGGTCCTCAGGAGAGGCCGCTCCTCCCCTCCCGAGGCGCAGCGCGCGAGCGCCTGTCGGAGCGGCACCTGCAGCCAGACGGCACGCCCCATGCGGTCGATCAGGAGGCGGTTCTCGTCGTTGGCGTACGTCCCGCCGCCGCAGGCCACGACGAGCCGCGTCCGGCCGCGCAGGGACGCCAGCATCCCACGCTCCACGCGGCGGAAGTAGGCCTCCCCTTCGCCCGCGAAGATGGCGGGGATGCCGCGCCCCTCGGCCTGCACGATCAGATCGTCGAGGTCCACGAAGTCCCATCCGAGAAGGCGTGCAAGGATCCGGCCGACGGTGGTCTTCCCCGCGCCCATGAAGCCCACCAGGAACACGGTGCCCGGTTGATCGCCCATGGCGACACCCGCCGGATCAGGAGGCGACGGCGGCGTCCTCCTTGCGCTCCAGGAGGCGGTCGAGGAATCCGGTGTTCAGGTTGCCGCGGATGAAGTCCGGATCGTCCATGATCCGCCGGTGCAGCGGGATGTTCGTCCGGATCCCCTCGACCACCAGGACCTCGAGCGACCGGCGCATGCGGGAGATCGCCTCCATCCGGTTGTTGCCGCGGGTGATCAGCTTGCCGATCATCGAGTCGTAATAGGGGGAGATGGTGCACTCGGGATGGGCGGCGGTGTCGATCCGCACGCCCGGGCCGCCCGGCAGATGGAACGTGGTGATCTTGCCGGGCGACGGCGCGAACGTGACGGGGTCCTCCGCGTTGATGCGGCACTCGATGGAGTGTCCGGTCGTCTGGATGTCCTCCTGGCGGAAGGAGAGCGACTCGCCGGCGGCGATCTTGATCTGCTCCTTGATCAGGTCGATGCCGGTCACCATCTCGGTGACCGGGTGCTCGACCTGGATGCGCGTGTTCATCTCGATGAAGTAGAAGCGCCCCTCCTCGTCCAGCAGGAACTCGACCGTGCCGGCGTTCTGGTAGCCGACCGTGCGCGCCACCTTGAGGGCCGACTCGGCCATGCGCCGCCGCAACTTGGGGGTGAGCACCGTCGAGGGGGCTTCCTCGACGATCTTCTGGTGACGCCTCTGGATCGAGCACTCGCGCTCCCCCAGGGTCACGATGTTCCCGAACGAGTCGCCCAGGATCTGGAACTCGATGTGGCGCGGCAACTTGAGGTACTTCTCGACATACACGTCGGGAACGCCGAAGGCCGCCTTGGCCTCCGTCCGCGCGGCGGACATCGCGGCCGCCAGCTCGTCGGGAGAGCCGACCAGCC
>DATNEZ010000146.1:0-3054 GCA_035606645.1 Binatia bacterium | reverse complement strand
GATCGCCCGCCGATCCCGGCACGCGAAAAGCGGCGGCGCTAGGGCCCGACCCGGGTCAGAAGGCGTCCGGGCGGCGGGCCAATCCTGCCTTCAGAACGGGATGTCGTCGTCGGGCGGGGGGCCGGGCTCGTCGCCGGCCGCGTCCGGGGGCGGGGCGGCGGCGTTCATCCGGGACTCGCCGGCCTCGGCGCGGCCCATCATCATCAGGCGCTGGGCCTTGATCTCGGTGGTCGTGCGCTTGTTCCCCTCGCGGTCGTCCCACTGACGGGTCTGGATCGAGCCCTCGATGTAGACCTGCTTCCCCTTGGACAGGTGCTCGCGCGCGATCTCCGCCTGCTTGCCCCACACGACGATCCGGTGCCACTCGGTCTTTTCCTGGCGCGCGCCGCTCTTGTCGTTCCAGACCTCGTTCGTCGCCAGCGTGAAGTTGGCCACGGCGGTGCCGTTCTGCGTGTAGCGGACTTCAGGATCCCGGCCGAGGTTGCCGATGAGAATCACCTTGTTGACGCTTGCCATGACGGTCTCCCTGGGTTTCGATGGGCTCTCGACCGATAGATTATCACACCCGTCGCGGCGCCCACGAACCGGACGCGTGTCCGGCCCGCGGGTTGCACGGCGCCCCCGCCGAACGTAGAATCCCCCCGCTCCGGGAGTCCCCGGGGCCGCCGGGAGGAGCATGGACAAGGAGCGCGGGCTGATCCGCGCGGCCGGCTCGATGAGCGTCATGACCACGCTCAGCCGGATCGCCGGATACTTCCGAGACAGCCTGCAGGCGACCATCCTCGGCGCCGCCAACTCGTCCGACGCGTTCGTCATCGCGTACAGAATCCCGAACATGCTGCGCCGGCTGGTGGGAGAGGGGGCGTTGACCTCCGCCTTCGTGCCCACCTTCGCGCGCTATATCAGGGCCGGCGACCGGGCGGCCATGTGGCGGTTCGCCTCCTCGGTCCTCTACGCCCTGTCCGCCATCCTGGCGGTCATCACCGGCCTCGGGATCGCGCTGTCCCCCTGGCTCGTGCGGATCCTGGCCTGGGGCTTCACCGTGTCGCCGGAGAAGATGGCCCTCACGGTCTCCCTCAACCGGCTGATGTTTCCCTACATCTTCTTCATCTCGCTGTCGGCCATCGTGGGCGGGATCCTGAACGCCTTTGATGAGTTCGTGCTGCCCGCCTTCACGCCGGTGCTCCTGAACCTGTCGATCATCGCCATGGCCTGGATGCTCAGGGACCGGTTCACGGATCCGGCGTACGGCTTCGCCGTCGGGGTCATCCTGGGAGGATTCCTGCAGCTGGTGGTGCAGATCCCCGCGATGCTGCGGCACGGGATGAGCCTCCGCCCGCCGGATGGCTTCGATCTCGACGGGCTGCGTGAGGTCGGCCGGCTGATTCTCCCGCGGGTGTTCGGCGTCGGCATCATCCAGGTGAACCTGGTGATCGACTCGCAGTTCGCGACGTCGCTGCAGAGCGGCAGCGTCTCGTTCCTGTACTACGCCAACCGGGTGACCGAGCTGACGCTGGGAATCTTCGCCATCAGCCTGTCGACCGTGATCCTCCCCACCCTGTCACGCGCCACGGCGGAGAAGGATCGGGAGACCGTGCGATCCATCCTCTCCACGGCGATGCGCCTGCTGATGTTCATCAGCATCCCGGCGACGCTGGGCCTCATCATCCTGCAGGTGCCGATCATCCAGGTGCTGTTCGAGCGCGGCCGGTTCACCCACCAGGACACGCTCCTGACCGCCGGCGCACTGGGCTACTACGCCATCGGCCTCCTGCCCTTCGCCGGCGTCAACATCCTGGCGACGGCGTTCTACGCGCACCGTGACACGCGCACCCCCGTGAAGATCGGCGCGCTGACCTTCTTCCTCCACCTGGGACTGAACTACGCGCTGCGCGGGCCGATGCGGCACGGAGGCATCGCGCTGTCGACCTCGATCTCGGCGCTGGCGGACGCGGCGCTCCTGGCATTCATGCTGCGGCGGCGGGCGGGGGACTTCCTGGATCGGGACGTGGTGCGTACCACCTGGCACACGCTCGCCGCGGGCGCGGCGATGACCGCCGCGCTTCTCGTCGCCGTGCGATCGGTGGACGTCCTCTCGCTGCATGGAATCGCCGCGCAGGCCCTGGGGCTCGGCGCGCTGATCGCCGGGGGCGGCGCGGTGTACGTCCTCGTGCTCGTCCTCCTCGGAAGCGAGGAGGTGCGGCTGCTGGCGTCGGTCGTGAGGCGGCCGCGATGAAGGCGGTGATCCAGCGGGTGTCCCGCGCCGAGGTCCGAGTGAAGGGGGAGGTCGTCGGCCGCATCGGCAGGGGGCTCCTCGTGCTGATCGGGATCGAGCGGGGCGACGGCGCCTCCGACCTTGACTGGTTTTCCGACAAGGTGATACATATGCGCGTCTTCGAAGACAGCGCGGGGAAGATGAACCGGTCGGCTTTGGAAACGAGCGCCGAGATCCTCGTCGTCTCGCAGTTCACGCTCGCCGGCGACCTGAGCCGCGGCCGCCGTCCCGGATTCGAGCGGGCCGCGCCACCCGAGGAGGCCGAGCCGCTCTACCGCGGCTTCGTGGACAGGCTCCGGACGCATCCGCTGACGATCGCCACGGGTCGTTTTCGCGAGCACATGGAGGTCGAGCTGGTGAACGACGGCCCCGTGACCCTGATCCTCGACAATCGGCCATGAAGAACAACGGTCCGCTCATCGAGGACTTCCTGCACTACCTGACCGTCGAGCGCGGCCTGGCGAAGAACTCCGTCGTGGCGTACGGCCACGACCTGGCGAAGTTCCGGCGCTTCCTGAACCACAAGGGACGAAGCGCGCGGCACATCCGGCAGGGGGAGATCGACGAGTTCGCGCGGCGCCTGTCGCAGGACGGGCTCTCCGCCCGCTCCATCGCGCGCGCGCTCAACGCCGTGCGGATGTTCTACCGGTTCCTGGTGGCGGAGAAGATCGTGACCGACGATCCGACCGCGCAGGTCCGCTCGCCCCGCATGCTGAAGTCCCTGCCGCGCTACCTGACGCTGGAGGAGGTGGACCGGCTCCTCGGCTCCCCGGACCCCG
>DATNEZ010000133.1:0-2211 GCA_035606645.1 Binatia bacterium | reverse complement strand
ATGTCGATCTTCAGGAAGTCGGCGGCCACCTCGGACACCGTCTGCAGCGAGGAGTAGCCGGTTCCCACGTCGTCGATCGCCACGAGGAACCCGAGACGGCGCAGCCGGTCCAGCTCGCGGCCGAAGATCTCGAAGTCCTCGATCCCGGTGCGCTCGGTGATCTCCAGCACCAGGTTGCCGGGCTGCAGCTCGATCTCCTCGAGGAGGACCTGGAGGTTCTGCCCCACCAGGCCGGGCGTGCCGAGCGTCTCGGGCAGCGAATTCAGGAAGAGCTTCTTCGAGCGATCGAGCCCCCGGGCGTTGCGCAGCGCTTCGCGCCGGCACAGGATGTCGAGCTCGGAGGACAGGCGGTTCCGATCCGAGCAGGTGAACAGCGCCTTCGGGACCTCGAACGCGGTGTTCGAGGGGCCGCGGGTCAGGGCCTCGTATCCCATGATGCTGGCGTCGTCCATGTCAACAATCGGCTGGTAGTGCGTGGTCAGGCGGCCTTCGTGCATGATGGAGCGCAGCTCGGCGGCGCGCTCGTGGTGCAGGCGGTCGGCCTCCCGCAGCGTCATGCCGCGCGCCTCGCGGATCCCCTGGTACACCATCCTCTCGTAGCGGGCCGCCGGATTGGGCGACACCAGCGCGTAGCCGATCGAGAAATCGACGGCAGGGGCCGGCGGCGCCCACGGCGCGTCCGCGAGGCGGACCTCCAGGTGGGCCGCCAGGCTTCCCGAAGCGTCCGCCAGGTCGGCCACCGAGATCTCGCGGCCGCCCGGCCCCTCCCTCAGGAACATGGTGAACGCGTTGCCGTAGACGCCGTCGAGCGAGACCAGCGTGTTCCTCGGGAAGATGCGGCTCCCCAGGGCCTTGAGGTGCCCCGCCACGCCCGCCAGGAAGCGGTCGCCGAATTCCCAGCCGTGCGCCTGCTCCAGCGCCCCCAGGGACGGGAACTCGAGGACGACGATCCCGAGGCGGCGGCCGGCGCAGTGCATCTCGATCTCGTCCAGGTGGAGCGCGTACGAGGACAGCCCCGTGATCGGATCGCAGATCGCCCCTTTCAGCCGCAGGTAGGAGGCCCGCAGCCGGCGGGCTTCCTCGGCGCCCCGGGGCTCGTCCCGGTCGAGGACCCGGCTCATGCGGTCGCCCCGCGCCCCAGGGTCTCGAAGATCCTGCGGACGCGCGACAGGAGCTCTTCCGTGGAGAACGGCTTGGGGATGTAGTCGAACGCCCCCTCCTGCAATCCGTGCAGCTTGTCGCGCACCTCCATCTTGATGGAGAACATGGCGACCGGGATCGCGGCGGTCCGCTCGTCGACCTTCAGCATCCGCAGGACCTGCCAGCCGTCCATGCCGGGCATGTTGATGTCGAGCAGGATGAGATCGGGGGACGCCTCCTCCAGGCTGCGGAGCGCCTCCTGTCCCCCCCGGGCCCGGACGACGCGGTAGCCTCCCCCTTCGAGGACCAGCCGGGTCATGTCGAGGATGTCGGCGTCGTCGTCCACCACCATGACGGTGGGGGGCGCGGACTCCGGGGTTCGGCTCACTCGCGCCGCTCCGGAACGTCCTCGTCCGCCTGGTCCGACGCGTCCTCGACCGTCCAGTTGACGTAGCGGTCGATGCGCGCCTCGTCCCCGGGATCGAGACCGACGAAGCGCACGCCGACGCCGGGGATCAGGTGGGAATGCGGATCGTCCGCCACCTGGCGCACGACCACGCCCCGGGCCTTGAGCGGGCGCTCGCCGGTCGGCCCCGGAAGACGGAGCGACAGCTCCAGGCTCGACTGCAGAGGCAGAAGCCGGGGGATCGCCAGGAAGAGCCCGGTGCGACTGATGTCCTTCAGACGTCCGCGCCGCACACCCGGGGGATCGGACAGGTGAACCCAGCCGCGGGCGCCGCGCCTGCGGCCGTGCCGATGGCCGGCCCGGCCGAGCGAGGACAGGGCCAGCTCGAGGGCCCCGCTCTCCAGGGGCCGCGACAGGGCCACGTCGGCACCCGCGGCGCACGAGGCGGCCACGCCCTCGGTGCCGGTCACCACGCACACGGGGATCGATCGAAGCGCCGGATCGGACTTCAGCGATCGCACGCACGCCTCGCCGTCGAGTCCGGGCTTCTGCGCGTCCAGGAGGATGAGATCGGGGCCGGTCGCGGAGGCCTTGCGGATCACGTCGGGCCCGTCGGTGGCCCTCACGATCTCGCACCCCAGCCGCTTGAGGAAGGACGATTCCAG
>DATNEZ010000130.1:0-2749 GCA_035606645.1 Binatia bacterium | reverse complement strand
CCTGCCGACCACCGCCACCATGATGTTCGGGCACGTCGAGTCGTACGCCGACCGGGTGTCCCACTTCGAAAAGATTCGCGACCTCCAGGACCGCAGCCGCGCCCGCGGCGCCGTCGGATTCACCGCGTTCATCTCGTGGACCTACAAGGCGGAGCACACCGCGCTCGGCGGCCGCGAGGCGACCAGCGCCGAGTACCTGCGCACGCAGGCGCTGTCCCGCCTCTTCTTCGACAACATCCCCAACATCCAGTCCTCCTGGGTGACGCAGGGGAAGGAGATCGGCCAGGTCGCGCTCCGCTTCGGGGCGAACGACATGGGGAGCATCATGATCGAGGAGAACGTGGTGAAGGCGGCCGGGGCGCACGGCTGCACCACCCGGGCCGAGATGGAGCGCCTCATCCGCGAGGCGGGGTTCGTCCCGCGCCAGCGGGACACGCTCTACCGGTTCGTCGAGGCGTCCGGGCCCCCCGGTTCCTGAGGGCGTGCGCCGGGCGCGATCGATCGCATGAGCGGGGCCGTGGTCGTGCTGGCGATGCTCCTGACCGCCGTGCTCCTCCTCGGCGCCGCGTCGATCGGATCGATCCGCTGCGCCCTCGGAGCCGACGCGGTCGAAGTGCGGGTGCTCGGGCGCGTCGTGCGCCGCGTGCGCCTCGCCGACATCGAGTCGGCGGATCGCCGGGGGGCCATCCTCAACGAGAGCTGGTCCGGCCCCCGGTTCTGGAACGCGGTGACGCTGCGACGACGCCGGGGCCTGTTCCGCAACGTCATCGTCACGCCGGACGATCCGGACCGCTTCGTCGCCGAGCTGAACGATCGCCTCAGGAGCGGACCGGGCTGGTCCCCCTGACCCCGGGCGCCGGGTGGCGCGCCCGGGCCGACCAGACGCCGGGAATCGGCGCCCGGCAGCGGCCGCAGGTCCCCTCGGCGGTCAGGTCCATCGCGCGGATGTGGAACCCGCGGCGTGCGATGACGGTCGCGCCGCAGTCGGCGCAGCGCGTGTCCTCGAGATCCCCGACCTGCCCCGGCAGATTGCCGGCGTAGACGTGGCGGAGCCCCTCGCGCCGGCCGATCGCCGCGGCGCGCAGCAGCGTCTCCACGCCGGTGTCGCGCGGGCCCGTCATCCTGTAGTCGCGGTGGAAAGCGGTGACGTGCCACGGGATGTCCGGGGAAAGATCGCGCAGGAACCCCGCCGCCTCTCGCAGCTCCGCGTCGGAGTCGTTGAGACCCGGGACGAGAAGCGTCACCACCTCCAGCCACAATCCGCGCCGGTGGACCGACTCGAGAGTCCGCTGCACCGCCTCGAGCGTCCCCCCGAGCTTGCGGTAGGCGCGATCGTCGAACCCCTTGAGATCGATCTTGTAGAGCGTCAGGTGCGGCTCGAGATAGTCGAGCACGCGCTCGGTGCCGTTCCCGTTGCTGACGTAGCCGGTGACGATCCCGGCGCGGCGCGCCTCGCGGAAGACCGCGACCGCCCACTCCGAGGTGATGAGCGGCTCGTTGTAGGTCGAGACCATCACGGGCGCCCGGTGCTCGAGCGCCAGCGCCGTCAGCTCCTCCGGCGCCACGCGACGCGGGGAGGCGACCGCCTGCGGATCGCGGATGGCCTGCGAGGTGATCCAGTTCTGGCAGTAGGCGCAGTGATAGTCGCACCCCAGCATGCCGAACGAGAGCGCGTCGCTTCCGGGGAAGGCGTGGAAGAAAGGCTTCTTCTCGATCGGATCGATCTGCAGGGCGCCGACGTAGCCCCACGGGACGCGCAGCACCCCGTCCTCGTTGAAACGCACCTTGCAGACCCCCGGCCGCCCGCGCGGGATGAAGCAGTTGTGCCCGCAGGCGTAGCAGCGCACCGCGCCGTCCGGCAGGACGTCGGCGAGCGTGCCCTCGCGCGTCAGCCGGGACAGGACGTCGGCCAGCGGCGATCCGGTCGCGTTCATGGCTCCGCGCGAGTATAGGACCGGAGCGCTTTTCAGGCTTGGGCGCCCGGGAACCTGTGCTAGGCTTCCGCTTCGCTCGGCCGGGTTCACCGGGGCCGATCGCCGCCGAAAACTTCAGTCACGATGCGCGGGCCCATCCCGCGCTGACGGGGGTGATCCCGTGCTGCTGTTGGTGACGGCGAGCCTGATTCTCGCGGGCCTGGGCGCGGCGCTCGGCCTCAAACTGCGCGCCTGCCGGAACGTTTCTTCAACCCGCTCCGTCCTCCTCCACGTTCCGATCGAGACCGCCTGGGATCTCGTCAGCGACTTCCCCGCGCTGTTCGCGGCGCACGGCCATGGGCGGTCGCTCCTGAGGGTCACGACGACCGCCCTCGAGCGGGGCGACGGGCGCGCGGCCGGAAGCGTCTGGGTGCAGGGCGGCACCTGGGAGGACCGCCCCTATTCGGCGCGCATCGAGATTCTCGAAATCGAAGCCCCGTTCCTGCTGGCGGTCCGCCTGCTCGGGGACAATCTCGGTTCGGAGCGGGGACTCCTGGATCACCGGGGCGAGCTGCGGCTTCGGCCCGGGAGCGAGGGATCGACCAAGGTCACCTGGCGGCTCAGCGCCCGCCTGGGCGGCCTGCGGAACCTCTTCGCGCGCCTCCTCGCCCCCGAGAGCGTGGACGCCCGCCTGCTCGATCTCAGCCTGCGCTCGTTGAAAGGGGCGATCGACGGCGGCACGCGGCAGGCGGGGGCCGGCGATCCGGTATCGGCGCCTCCGCTCCTCGCGGAGGGGCCGTTGAGCGCGATCGCCGCGCCTATCCCCGGGCCGACCC
>DATNEZ010000199.1:0-2099 GCA_035606645.1 Binatia bacterium | reverse complement strand
CAGGGTGACCAGGGCGAGGCCGGCGTCGGCGGCGCCGAGGCGGTCGACGCCCCCCTTCAGGGTCTCGTAGTAGACCGCGGCGAGATCGCCCGGTCTCCAGCCCGCGGCTTCGGCCGCGGCGGCCGCGAAGCGGTCCATGGTCGGCTGCGCCTCCGCCGTGGTGCCCGGGTAGCCGGGTGCGCAGACGACGAGGGTTCTCCCCTTGACCGCCGGAGGATGGGCCCCGGCGCGATCCGCCGCCGCGAGGGCGCACGGCGCCGCAAAGCTTGCCCAGGCCAGCAGGCCGAGCGGGGCGAAACGGGCTGAGCGGTGCACGGCGAAAGTGTATCGCAGGAAAGCGGTCACGACCGCCGGTGCGATACGCTATCCCACCCATGAGCGTCTCCGAGTCCCCCGCGCTCTCGAGCGCCCTGCGCTTCATCGTCGCGCATCGGCGCGCCGTCGTCGCGATCTACGCGCTCCTCGCGCCGCTGGCGATCGGGCTGGCGATGCGGATCGAGAGCGACAACTCGATCGATCGGCTGATCGTCCAGGGGGATCCGGATTTCCGCGACCAGCAGGAGTTCCGCCGGATCTTCCCCGAGCGCGAGCAGGTGGTCCTGCTGGCGGAGGCGCCGGACCTCTTCGCCCCCGCGGTGCTGGAGCGCGTGGCGGCGATCGAGCGCCGCCTGAACGAGGTCCCCCGGGTGCGCGCCTTCTCGGCGGTCACCCTGTTCGACCGCTCCCGCCCGGGGCAGGAAGGGGCCGCGGGCCGGGCCGGCGAGTTCCGCCGCTTCGTCGAGGGAAGCGATCTGTTCCGCCGCCAGGGGCTCGTCGGGCCGGGCTTTCTCGGCCTTCCCCTCGAGCTGGAGGTCGGCGGCGCCCCGGAGCGGGACGCGACCCTCGCGGCCGTCGATCAGGCGCTGGCCCCGTTCGAGACCGACCCGGCGCCGCTGACGCGCATCGGCCGGGTCGGCGGCCCCTACGTCGACGCCTACCTCGAGGCGGAGACCGGTCGCGCGAGCCTGCGGGCCTTTCCGCTGTTCGGCCTCTTCGTGGTGGTCATCCTCCTGATCCTGTACCGCTCGCTGCGGACGCTCGCCGCGTTCCTTGTGACTCTGGCCGCGTCGGTGGCGCTCACGGTCGGCTTCGGCCATGCCGCCGGCTTCGCCTTCACCATCGTGTCGTCGCTCGTGCCGCTGACCATCCTGATCACCTGCACCGCGGCCCTGGTCTACATCCAGTCGCGCTTCGTCGAGATGCCCGTGGGCCGCTCCATCGAGGAGCACCAGCTGTTCGCGCTCTCGAACAAGTTCACCGCGACGACGGCGTCGATGTTCGCCGCGGCGATCGGCTTCGCGGCGCTCGCGGTCTCGAAAATCCGGCCGATCCGCGAGATGGGCCTGTGGGTCGCGGCCGGCCTCCTCTTGACCTGGGTCGTGGTGTTCACGCTCTTCCCGGCCCTGCAGCGGATCTGCGCCACCCCGGTCCTGGGGGAGCGCACCGCGCACGGCCGGCGGCTCCTGCGGCTCATCGACGCGCTGCCCCGCTGGTCGTACCGGTGGCGCCGGGTCCTTCTGACGCTGACGGCGCTCTCGATGCTGGCCGGCGTGGCGGCGCTTCTGGGGGTTCCGGGTCATCTCGCGCCGATGGCGCTCGAGACCGACGGTCTCGACTACATCGATCGGGACCTGCCGATCGCCCGGGACGCCCGACGTTTCGAGCAGGCGATCTCCGGGCTGTCGGTGGTCCAGGTCTGGGTGACGGCCCCGCCCGGGCGGGTGCTCGAGCCGGAGATCCTGCGGGGGCTCGAGACGTTCGCCCGCGAGCTGGAGCGCGACCCGAGGGTCGGCTCGGTCACGGGCCCCACGACGACACTGCGCTTCATGACCTACGTCGGCGGAGGCGGCGACCGCCTGCCCGAGGACCCCGCGGCCTGGCCGGGCCTCGCGGCGCGCCTCGAGCAGCTCCTCATGCAGGAGGAGGCCCTGCGTGACTACGTCGATGTCGGATCGCTTTCCGAGGCCCGCCTCACGGTGGTGCACCGGGGGAAGGGCTTCGCCGGCGTCGAGGATCTCAAGGGGTTCTTCGGGGAGGCCAGGGAGCGCGCCGCGGCGGCG
>DATNEZ010000109.1:0-14587 GCA_035606645.1 Binatia bacterium | reverse complement strand
CCGGCGTGGAAAATCCCGGTTCGTGTCGCACCCCACGGCGCGCGGGGGCGCCGAAGAGGCGAGAGCCCCCACGGAAGCTTGGCGGCGCGGGAGAGAATGCCTACTCGTCGGCCACGAACCTGACTATGCAGCCTGGGGGTCGATCCACATCGGCCGGCGGCGACGAGACCGGGGGTGTATCATCGGTTTTTGACGAGGTGCCGCGATGAGCAACCTCTCTTCGACCACCGAAGTCGAGTTGTGCGTCAGCGAGCCCGCTGCGAAGCCGACTCTCCAGGTCCTGCCCGGACGCCTGACCGACGTGGGCGGCCTGCCGATCCGGCGCCTCCTCCCGCGAAGCCAGAGACGGACGGTCGGCCCCTGGTGCTTCCTCGATTCGTACGGTCCCGTGGAGCGATCCTCCGGAAAGCCGATGGATGTCCCCCCTCATCCTCACATCGGCCTTCAGACCGTCTCGTGGCTGCTCGAAGGGGACCTGCATCACAAGGACAGCCTCGGTCTCGAGGGGCTGGCCCGGCCCGGGACGCTCAACCTGATGACCGCCGGGCGGGGGATCGCGCACGCGGAGGAGTCTTCGGCCGGCAGCGGCGCGCCTCTCAGGGGGGTCCAGCTCTGGGTGGCCCTGCCCGACGCGGCGAGGGAGACCGCCCCGGCCTTCGAGCAGCACCGCGCTCTTCCGGTCGTCCGGCTCGAGGGCGGGGAGGCGACGCTCATCATGGGCGAGCTGGGTGGCGCGCGATCGCCCGCGCGCGCCTTCTCCCCCCTGGTCGCCGCGGAGGTTTCGTCGGCCCACTCCGGCCGGCTCGTCCTGCCGCTGAACCCCGACTACGAGCACGCGCTGGTGCTCCTGGGAGGAACGTGCGGGCTCGACGGCCAGGCGCTGGCGATCGACACGCTCTACTACCTGGGTTGCGGGCGCCGGGACCTGGTGCTTTCGTGCAAGGGCGATCCCGCGCGGGCGCTTCTCCTGGGCGGCGCGCCGTTCGGCGAGGCGATCCTGATGTGGTGGAACTTCGTGGCGCGGACGAACGACGAGATCCGGGCCGCGCGCGAGGACTGGGAGGCCGGCCGCCGCTTCGGGGAGGTGAAGGCCTACGAAGGCCCGCGGGCCAAGGCCCCGCCTCTCGTCGAACGCTCCATTTCACGGAGGAATCCATGAATCGGACGACCGTGCTCCTCGCGATTGCGATCGTCTGCGCCGGGATCGGGGCGGTGCCCTCGGTCGCGCAGGCCCTGCCGCCCCGGCAGGTTGTCATCGAGGAGGTGGCGCCGCCGGGCAACGACGATTTCGATGCGGCGACCGTGGTGACCGCGCTGCCATTCGACGACTCGGTCGACACCCGCGGCGCGACAGGGGCCCCCGATGATCCCATCTGCGACGGTCAATGCGGGACCGTCTGGTACCGGTTCACTCCCGAGATGGACTCCGCCGTCAGCGTCAGCACATGGGGGAGCGATTACGATACAAGAGTCCTGGTTTTCACGGGAGTGCGCGGATCGCTCGAGCTGGTGACGGTGCTGTGGGGTGCCACGTATCGGCTCGCTGCTTCGGCCGGCACGACCTATCACTTCCTGATCACGAACTCCACGTACGATCTCGGCGGGGGACATCTGCGCTTTTCCGCCACCGACCGGCCGCCGCTCTCTCTGTCTCTGAGCGTGGAGCCCGTGGCGATCATGGACAAGCCATCCGGGACGATCACGTTCCGCGGCGAAATCACCTGCTCGCTTCCCTCGCAGCTCTACGTCGGAGTCTGGTTGGAGCGATGGCTGGCGAAGCGCTTTCTCCGGACGGGCGGAGCCGTGGTACTGGCTTGCACGGCTCACGAGACATTCGTGATCGAGGTCCAGACTTTTTCCGCGTCGCGGTTCAGGGACTGCTATCCCCCGGGACACTACACGGCCCGGGCGAGAGTGGACGGATGGGACACGGACCGGGGCGAGGCCGCCGAAGCCTCCATCGAAAGATTCCCGATGTTCGTTCCAGGCGGACCGTGATCCCTCACGCCTCCTCTCTCGCCCCGGTCTCCCCGCGAGCTGCGCGCGCGTCGAGCGCTTCGCGGACCTTGCGCGCCAGCGAGTCGGCGGTGAAGGGTTTCTGGATGTAGGCGACGCCGGCGTCGAGCACGCCGTGGTGGGCGATCACGCCGTCCGTGTATCCCGACATGTAGAGCACGCCGATGCCGGGCTCGAGGCCGGCGACGCTTCGGGCCAGCTCCCGCCCGCTCATCTCGGGCATGACGACGTCCGTCAGCAGGAGATGGATGGGCTGTCCGTGCCGACGGACGAGGTCGAGGGCCTCCCGGCCATCCTGCGCCTGGAGGACCGTGTAGCCGTTCAGCCGCAGCATCTCGCCCGCCAGCGAGCGCACGGTCCGATCGTCCTCGACGACGAGGACGGTTTCCGATCCGCGGGCGGGGGGCGCCGGCGCTTCGCGCGCGCTTTCGGAGGCGACCTCCGCCTTCACGCGCGGCAGGTAGATCCGGAAGGTGGACCCCATCCCGGGCTCGCTGTAGACCCAGATGTAGCCGTCGCTCTGCTTGACGATCCCATAGACGGTCGCTAGCCCCAGCCCCGTCCCCTTGCCGAGCTGCTTGGTCGTGAAGAACGGCTCGAAGATGTGCGCCCGGGTCGCCTTGTCCATGCCGCTGCCGGTGTCGCTCACGGCCAGCATGACGTAGCGCCCCGGCCGGGTGGGGACGTGCCGCCTGGCGAAGGTCGCGTCCAGGTCGGCGTTCGAGGTCTCGACGTCGACGCGCCCCCCGCGCGGCATCGAGTCACGGGCGTTCACGACGAGATTCATGATGATCTGCTCGATCTGGCTCGGGTCGGCCTCGACGCGCCCCAGGTCCGCCTGGAGCGCCGGGTTCAGCTCGATGGTCTCGCCGATCAGGCTGCGCAGCATGGGGACCATCGAGGTCACGCTGGAGTTCAGGTCGATCACCTGGGGCTTGAGGACCTGGCGGCGGCTGTACGCGAGGAGCTGCCGCGTGAGGCCCGCGGCCCGATCTCCGGCGGTGCGGATTTCCTCGAGGCCCTTCCTGGCGGGCGCGTCCCCGGGGAGTCTCCTGAGCAGGAGATCGCATTGACCGAGGATGGCCGTGAGCAGGTTGTTGAAATCGTGCGCCAGGCCGCTCGCGAGCCTGCCGATCGCCTCCATGCGCTGGGACAGGGCGCGCTGTTCCGCGCGCGTCGCGGCTTTCGGCGAGCGGCGCACCGCACGTGCCTTGCGTCCGGGCGAGCGCTTCCTGGTCATGACCGTTGCTCCGCGGTCAGGATCATCGCGCGCGAGCGCCGAGACTCCCCTCCGCCGTCACGCGTCCTTCGGTTCCCTTCCTTCCATCTCGGGCTGGCGGCCGCCTCCCGTCGAGCCTGAATCGTCTTTTATCCCGCGGGGCCCGCACAAGTCATCGGTGGATCGGGGCGATCCACGTACGTAGCCGCTGCCCGCGCCGCCCGTAGGTGCAACCACGGACGTGGCCTGCGATCGTCCCCGATGCCTCTCCGGGGGCGTGCGGACACAATGTCGCCGGCAACTCTTGTGGAGGATGTCCCATGCAGGTCACAGCACTCGCCGAAGTGGTCATGGCCGCACGACGTGCCGATGGCGCCATTTCCCTTCACGACCTTCAGATCAGGCTCTGGCGCGCCGGGCTCGAGGAGTTCGCCCGCGCCGTGGCCTCTCTGAGGCTTCGCCCCCATCCCGAGGACCAGGACGGGCAGGTACAAAGTGGCAAGACTCCCTGGGCCTGACAAGGCGTTCGAGCCTCTGCGCGCGCAGATCCACGAGGTCCTGGCCACGCGGGTTTCTCCATCGATCCGGGAGGACCTCGTGAGCCTCCTCAACCGGCCCGGGTATGCGTTCCACCCGGATGGATTGTGCCGGGCCGGCACCCTCGCGCTCGACGTTCATGAGGCCCTCGCCCGGCGCCCAGCCGGGAGGGCCGGGCTGCTCGCGGCGGCGGCGGTGGAGCTGCAGATGGAAGCGGCGTACGTGTTCGACGACGTGGCCGATGCGGCTCCCGGCACCGTCCGAAGCGAAGATCTTGCCCTGGCGATCGCCCTCATGAGCGCCGGGGCTGCGGCCGCCGCCGAGGCGGCGGCCGACTCGCCCAACGGGTCCGCGGCGATGAATCATTTCTGCAGGGCCTACTCCGAGGCCTGCTCCGGGCAGGCCCTCGACGCGACGCTCCAGGGCCGCGGAGGGGCGTCCCTCGAAGAGGCGCTCCAGATGACCTGCCTGAAGGCCGGAGGGCTCGGGAAGTTCGCCACCGGCTTCATGGCCCGCGTCGCCGGGGCGGACGGCGACGGCGTGGCCCTCGTCGAGCGGTTCGGCCATCACGCCTTCACCCTGGCGCAGCTCGTCGATGACCTGCGGGACGCGTGCGCTCCGGGCCGGGACTCGGACCTGGCGCAGGGCAAGGCCACCCTCCCGGTGGCGTTCTACGGCCGGACGGTTGACTCGCCGGCGCCGGCGGATGGTATGCTGTCCCAACAGATCTGCAGCACCTACGAGTCCTCGGGCGCCTCGCTGTACGCGGCGATCCTGGTTCATGCGTACATGAGTCGGGCCGAAGAGGATCTGACATTGCTGGCGCGGCACGGATATGCGGTCGGAGGGCTCGTCCGTTTTCTCGAGAGTGTGGACTCGGGCGCTGGAAAGATTCTCAGCGCCGCACGCGGCAGTCTGGTTTCTTAACGGTCCACGGCTGGGAGCGTCCGCAATCCTTCTCGGCTTTCTGCTGGTCGTCGCGCTGGCACACGGCGCGACCCAGGGTCCCGCGGACCTCGGGCTCCGGCTCGCGGGAAGCGGAGATGACGTTCGTGTCTCCTGGGTCCTGCCCGCGGGGTTTGCCTGGCACGCCGGGGCGCGTCCGGGCATGAGAGTCGTTTCGCTCAACGGCGGGCCGGCTCGGGCCGGCGTCGACCCCCGCTCGCTGCGCGAGGCCGAGCTCGGCATCGGCAATGGCGGGACGATCCAGGCCCAGGTCGATATCGGGGAGAACATCCGGCCCTGGTCCAGCCTCGCGCTCTGGCTGACGGGGGCCTGCTTCGCCTTCCTCGGCGCACTCGTCCTTGTGCGGCGTCCGGATACCCCGGTCGCCCGGCGCTTCGCCCTGTTCACCGGGCTCACGGGCGTCGCCTTCGCGGTCGCGCCGGCGTCGGGGGGCGTTCACTCCGCCTGGTCGCTGGCCGCGCAGTTCCTCAGTCTCGTGGGGCTGGCGGCCTCCCTGCCCTCGTTCGCCGCGGCATTCGTCGGAAAGGCGGGCGGATACCGCGGACTCATCCGGATCACCTGGCTCCTCGGCGGCGTGCTCGTGGGCGGCTACCTGGTCTCGCTGTTCCTCCAACCGTCCGTCTACGGCGCGGTGCGGGTCGGGTTCGCCCTCTACATCACCGGCAGCATCCTCGCCGCCCTCGTCGTGCTCGGGCGACGGGCCACGACGCGGAATCCCGAGGGCCCCGCGCGTGACGCCCGCCTCGCGCTGTCCGGCATCGCCTGCGGGACGCTGCCGTTCCTGGGTCTCACCCTCATTCCGATGAACACTTCGTACGGCGACCTCGCGCCGGGAGATGTGACCGCGCTGTTCTGGATCATCGTTCCCCTGACCTTCGCGTACGCCATACTCCGCCATCAGGCCCTCGGGATACGCCGGCTCGTCCACCGCGGCATGGTCTATGGATTCACGACCGCCGCCACGCTTCTGATCGTCCTTGTCCTGGTCGTCGCGGTCGACTCCTGGGGCGACGGGGCGGTCCGTTCCAGGCATCCGGCGTGGGTGTCCGCGATCCTCCTGGCGCTCGGCGCCCTGCTCTTTCACCTTTTGTCCCGGGGCGTGCGCGCGGCCGTCCACCGGGTCTTCTATCCCGGCGAGGTCGACTCGCAGGAGGTGCTGTCGTCCATGCGCAGCGATCTCGTCGGCAGCGCGGACGCCGAGGAGGCGGTCGCCGCCATGGTCAGGAAGATCGGAGATTCCCTGCGGCTCGAGGCGATCAGCCTGTTCCTGGAGACACCGGCCGGGACGCTGCGGGTGGCCGCGTCCACCGGGCCGCGGGCCGACGAGAGCGTCGCGTTCATCCGGACGCGGCTTCGGGCGAACGGTCCCGCCGGGCGCGGCCTCACCGAGATCCGCTGGGAGTCCGACGTGCTTCTGGTCGCCACGCTGGAGTCCGGGGATCAGGTCCTGGGGTACCTGGTGCTCGGGCCGAAGGAGAAAGGGGAGGTCTTCCTGGCCGAGGAGCGGCGCCTGGTCGAGACCGTCGCCCCGATCCTGGCGCTCGCGATCCGCGAGACGAGCCTCCTGGCGGAGCTGCGCGAGGTGACCGAGCGCCTGACGGACGCGGAGGAGGCCGAGCGCGGGCGGATCGCCCGCGACCTGCACGACGGGCCGCTGCAGAAGGCGATCCTGCTGACGGGCGGCGCCGGCGTGACGTTCAGGGACCGCAACGGCGTCGCCCGCGAGCTCGCCGCGGAGCTGCGCGAGCTGTGCGCCCGCCTTCGGCCGGCCATCCTGGACGACCTGGGGCTCGTTCCGGCGCTCGAGTGGCTGCTGGAGCAGACCGCCCAGGGGTTCACCGTGACGCCGCGCCTGACCCTGCGCGGCATGACCGAGGACGACCGGCTGCCGCCGAACGCCGAGCTCGCCCTGTTCCGCGTCACCCAGGAGGCGGTCAGCAACGCGCTCAAGCACGGTCATGCCAGGTCGATCCACGTGTCGTTGACCAGGACGGTGAGCGGTGTCGAGCTCTCCGTGACCGACGATGGCACGGGGACCGCGATCGAGGGGGATCGCATGCACGGCCTCGGCATCCCGGGGATGCGCGAGCGCCTCCGCCAGGTCGGGGGGAGCGTCGTCATCGCCTCGGACGGAATCTCCGGGACCATGGTCTCGGCCCGCATCCCCTACGAGGTCCACGGCGAGCAATGAATCCGCCCATCAAGGTCCTCATCGTCGACGATCACCGGATGTTCCGCGAGGGGATCCGGAGCCGGCTGGCCCGGCACAGCCGGTTCAAGGTCGTCGGCGAAGCTGCCGGCGCCGAGGAGGCCCTCAGGCTCCTGGAGCAGGTCGCCCCCTCGATCGTGATCCTCGACATCCGGATGCAGGGCCCCTCCGGCATCGACCTGGCCCGCCGCCTGCGCCGCGACCGGCCCGAGATCAAGATCCTCGTCCTCAGCGGCTACGACTTCGACCAGTATGTCCGCGCCTTCGCCCGCATCGGCATCCATGGTTATCTCTTGAAGGACTCTCCCCAGGAGGGTCTCATCGAGGCCCTCGACGAGATCGCCCGGGGCGGCGTCGTCCTGCCGCCGCGCATCGCATCGAAGGTCATGCGCAGCTACGCCTCGGACTCGGTGAGCGAGAGCCGCAACGCCAGGTGGGACCTGACGGTCCGGGAGATCGAGGTCCTGGAGTGCCTGCACGAAGGGCTGCGCAACGCGGACATCGCCTCGCGCCTGGACATCTCGCCGCGCACGGTCGAAACGCACGTGAGCAGCATCATCTCGAAGCTCGGCGCGCGCAGCAGGACCGAGGCGGTGCGCAAGGCCCTGCAGGGGAGCCTGATCCGCTAGGACACACTCCTGGAGATCGCGGGGTCCTACTCGGCGTTCCCCTGGCGCTCGCCGTCGCGGGGTCTCTGTCCGGGATCGAGGGCGGGCAGGCCGGCCTGCTTCAGCTTCGCATTGAGCGCCGGCAGGTCGGTCTTCAGGATCGTCTCCCAGGCTGCCAGGGCCGGCGCGATGTCGGCCTCGATCTTCCGGGTCGCCCCCGCCTGCGCGGCGGTCGGCGCCGCGTCCGCCTGGCTCACCATGCCGTAGACCGAGTACGCGTCGTCGTTCACGCTGCTCAGCGCGATTGTTTTGGGCGCGCCCGCCGGCTGGATCTCCGCCCCGTCGACGACCGCCGAGACTTTCGCCTCGAACGCCTTGATCGCCCCGGCCAAGTCCTCCTTCGGGCCGAGCCTGGCCGATTGCTCTCGCAGCGACGTCGCCTGGAGCATGGCCCGCGAGCCGCGGTCGACGAGGCCGGCGAGCCTCTGCTGCAGGGCGAACATCTGCTGCAGATCGGCCAGGGACGTCTTCACCCGCGGATCGATCTTCACCACCAGGGGCGCCGTGTGAGAGGGGCCGCCGGCCGTGAGCCGCACGGTGTACCGGCCCGGGACCGCCAGGGGGCCGAGAGGATGGCGGGGCGTGTCCCCGGGAACCGCCGTGATCGGGTACTCGTGGGTCACCGACACGGGGCGCTCGAAGGTCAGGTCCCAGACGAAGCGGTGCATGCCGGCCGAGGTCTCCGGGTTTCTGTGCGGCCGCCCCCAGTAGGGAGGGATCAGCTGCTTCTGCAGCTCGTCGGCCGTGAGGTCCGGCGGATCGTCGCTCGCGAATTTTCGGATGACCCTTCCGGACGCATCGAGGATCTCGATGGACACGGCGCCCGGCGCGGGCCGGGCGAGATAGTAGTCGAGCACCGCGCCGCTCGGCGGGTTCTCCGCCAGCGGCTCGTCGGGCGGGATCGGCGTCTCGGCCCAGGTCGACTGCCGGGCGCGAATCGCGGCCGCGGGGCGGAACAGCAGGTCCTGGCCGGCCGCGGCGGCCGTCGCCTGGCGCAGCGGCGAGATGTCGTCGAGGACCCACAGCGAACGGCCGTGCGTCGCGACGATCAGGTCGTTCTCGTGGATCCAGAGGTCGCGCATCGAGGTGCGCGGCAGGTTCAGCTGCAGCGGCTGCCACAGGCCGCCGTCGTCGAACGACACCCAGACGGCGGTCTCCGTGCCGGCGAAGAGGAGCCCTTTCCGGACAGGGTCCTCGCGGACCGCGTTCACCGGCCACGCGTCGAGGCCGGCGACGATGCGCTGCCAGGTCCGGCCGCCGTCGTGCGTGCGGAGGATCTGCGGCGCGAGGTCGTCGATGCGGAAACCGCTGATCGAGACGTAGGCCGTGTTGTCGTCGTAGTGCGACGCCTGGATCTGCGTGACCTTGCTCCACGGCTTCAGGCCGGGCGGGGTGATGTCCCTCCAATGCCGGCCGCCGTCGCGGGTGATCCAGACCAGCCCGTCGTCGCTTCCGGCCCAGAGCGTGTCGATCGATTGGAACGACGGCGCGACGGAGTAGATGGCGCCGCGCTTCGTCGCAGCCTTCTTGTCCCCGTCGGCCAGCGTGCCCACGCCCGGCGGGATCCCCGGGCCCGGGTGGGACAGGTCGGGCGAGATGGCCTGCCAGGTCCGGCCGTAGTCGGCGGTCTTGAACAGGACGTTGGTGGCGTAGTACATCGTCCGCCGGTCGACCGGCGAGAAGACCAGAGGCTCGGTGCGCTCGGCGCGGTAGTCCCCCTTGACCGGCAGGGGCGTGATGTTCAGGGTCTGGCCGGTCTTCCAGTCGTACCGGGAGACCGCCGTGCGGCCGGCGCCGAAGATCACGTCGGGATGGAGCGGGTCCGGCGCGATGTAGCCGTACTCGATGGCGTTCACCGGGTGCCAGTCGCGGTTGGAGATGTATCCGTCGTTCCCCCGGCTGGTGATGCAGACGGAGCCGCTCTCCTGCTGGCAGGCGCAGACCTTGTAGGGCCATTCGTTCGTGGTGATCACGTGGTACAGCTGCGCGGTCGGCTGGTTGTACCACGAGCTCCAGGTCGTGCCGCCGTTGACCGTGATCGCGGTCCCCTGATCGGCGGCCAGCAGCATGATCCTGGAATTGCCTGGATCGATCCAGAGGTTCTGGTAGTCGTCGCCGCCCGGCGCCCCCTTGAAGCTCGACCAGGTCCGGCCGCCGTCGGTCGATTTCGCCAGGACGATGCCGCAGCTGTAGACCACGTCGGGGTCCGACGGATCGACCTCGGCCAGCGGCAGGTCGCCGCCGCCTATCTTCATCGCCGAGCGGGGATCGTCGGTCGCCTTGGTCCAGCTCTCGCCGCGATCGTCCGACCGGTAGAACCCCATCCCCTTGTTGGTGCCGTACTCGCTCGGCACGGTGGTCGAGAAGGTGAGGTACAGGCGCTTCGGCCGGCTGCGGGCGATCGCGATATTGGCCTGGACCAGGTTCTTCGGCAGGCCGTTGTCCAGTCGGCGCCAGGTGCTCCCACCGTCGGTGGACTTGAAGACGCCGCCCGTGGCGCCGTAGATGTTCCCGTCCTCCCAGGGGGCCAGGCGCGACGCGAACAGCGTGGCGTAGACGATGTCGGGGTCCGACGGATCCACGGCGACGTCGTACCCGCCGGTGTCGGCGTCGACGTAAAGCACCTTCGACCAGGTCCGGCCGCCATCCGTCGTGCGGAAGATGCCGCGCTCCTCGTTCGGCCCGTAGGGATGCCCGAGCGCCGCGACGAAGAGCCGGTCCGGGTTCTTCGGATCGACTTCGACGCGGGCGATCTGCTGCGTGTCGCGCAGGCCGAGATGCGTCCAGGTCCGGCCGGCGTCGTTCGACCGGTAGATGCCGTTGCCGACCGACAGATCGGGACGCCGCAGCCCTTCGCCCGAGGCGACATAGACGATGTCGGGGTTCGACGGGGCGACGGCGATGTCGCCGATGGACTGGGTCGGCTGGTCGTCGAAAACGGGCCGCCAGGTGCGTCCGAAGTCGTCGGTCTTCCAGACCCCGCCGTTCACCGCGCCCGTGTAGTACACCCCGGGCCGGCCCGGGACGCCGGCGACCGCGCGGGTGCGCCCGCCGCGAAACGGCCCGATCATGCGCCAGCGCAGCCCCTGGTACATCGTCTCGGGAACGGGCTGGGCGACGGCGATCCCCGCCTGCACGAAGAGCGCGATCATCAGGCCGGCGGACAGGACTCGAATCGGTCGGGGCATGAGGGTCTCCGGAGTCCGGGGATTATAGGCCGGGAATTCCCGTCTCCGCCATCCGGGCGAACCGGCGCTTCATCGCGTTGACCCGGGCGAGATAGGCGCCGACGTCGTGGTCGCCGCAGCGCTGGCCGGGGCCCGGCCGGAAGCCGCGCGCCACGTAGGCATCACCGGCCGCCGCCCCGCACAGATGGATGACCGCGGCCAGGTCCTGCCGCTGCCCGGACGTTGCGCCGGCGGCACGGCGACGGGCGATCGCGCTCGCGACCCGGTGATCGAGGAGCGCCGAGGTCATCTCGATGGCGTGGCTCGGCACGACGCGGCTGTAGAGGCCGTTGAACCAGCAGGCCGAGAGGTCGAGCCACCCGCCGGTCTCGACGACCATGTGGTCGTGGATGCAGTACCGCTTCGCTTCGACGAACGTCGCATCGGTGATCTGGTACATGCCGACGGCGCTCGAGGCCGGCCGGTACACCTCGAAGGGGTTCATCACGGGACGCCAGCGCCAGTAGGTCCGCGCCAGGGGATTGCCCGCTCCTTCGACCTGGGCGAGTGCGGCCAGGAACTCCGGCGAGAGGGCGGCGGTCGAATGCTCGTCGAAGAGCGGCTGGTAGCTCCGCCACGTCTCGTCGGGGGCCTTGGCGAGAGCGCCGCTCACGGGGAAGAACAGCTCGGTCGGCTTGCGGATCGCCTGGTAGGCCCAGTTGGCGGCGGCCCAGATCACGAGGAGGACGACTGCGACCGCGAGCACCCGGATCGAAGGGGGAGCGGTCCGCAGCGCCCTGATCGAGCGTCGCGCAGACGATGCCAGGCGCCTGCATGCCCGCGACAGGCGCCGGCCCGACCGCGCGAAGCGCCGCAGGGTCGCCTTCCGGACCCAGCGCGGGCGCTTGCGTCGCGGGCGGCCCCTGGAGGCGCGCGAGGGGGGGCGGTAGGCCATGAAACGCTAGCCTTTTCGGCGCGCCACCAGCAGGATTACCCCGACCGCGATCGACCCCACGCCGAGCCACTGCGGGACGTTGACCGTTTCCTTGTCCTTCACCGACACCTCGAGCGAGCCGATCTTGAGATCGTGCGATTCCTTGGTGTAGGTGAATTTCTCGTACATGAGTCCCAGCACGCCGGCCGCGATCAGCACGATGGCCAGGATCCTGATTCGATTCATGGGTCACCCCCTCGCGAGACCGAGCACACGATACTCCTCGACCCGATCTCAAGCAACGCGGGTGCCACGACGGCAGTTTTTTCTCCGCAGGCCGTCTGGCGGGCACACATGTTGCAACCACACTATTCCGGCCTAGAGGGAGGTACCAAAAAGCTGTCCCTCCGAAGGGACACATGTCTACGGGAGGTGCGTGATGAGAACAGCAAATCTCTTGAGGTTATCGTTGCCGATGCTCCTCATTACCGCCCTGTCGATCGCCTGCGCGGCGCCGGACAGCGTCGTGACCGCGGAGGTTCGGGCGCGACTGGCGGCGGACACGACGGTCAATTCCTCGGAGCTCGAGGTGGCCACCGACAAGAAGGTCGTGACGCTCACGGGCAATCTCAACACGCAGGCGGAGAAGGACCGCGCGCTCGAGATCGCCAGATCGACGACCGGGGTGGAAAACGTCGTGGACATGATCTCCGTGAGGACGGGAGACGTGTCGGGGAACGCGCCCGAGCCGGACCGCACTCTCGGCGAGCACATCGACGATGCGACCATCACCGCGGCGGTCAAGAGCCGGCTCCTCGAAGATCCCCAGGTCAAGGGCCTGAAGATCGACGTGGACACCCGCGAGGGGGTCGTCTTTCTCACGGGCAGCGTCCGCAGCCAGCAGGAAAGCGACAGGGCGGTCCAGGTCGCCCGCGGGACGGAGCACGTCAAGGACGTGAAGCCCAACCTCGTCGTTTCGAGGGGGTAGGCGCATGACCCTTCTCGATTTTCTGCTGCTCCTGCTCGTGGCGGGTGTGTGCGGCGGAGTGGCCCAGACGATCGTCGGCTACTCGCACCGCGGCTGGCTGACGTCGATCGCGCTCGGATTCGTCGGCGCCTTGCTCGGCTCGTGGCTGGCCGGCGCGCTGGGAGTAGGCGAGCTCCTGGCGCTTCACGTCGGGAACGGATCGTTCCCGATCGTCTGGTCGATCATCGGGGCCGCGCTGTTCGTCGCCACGCTGCACCTGGTGCGGCCCCGGACGACGAGTTGAGAGGCCGGAGCGCATCCGCTCACGAGGCGCGCTGACGGACGGAGATCTCCGCCCAGACGATCCAGGCTGCAAGGGCGAACGCGATGACGCACGCCTGCCAGACGTACAGGTGCACCTGCTCGAACACGGCAGGCCAGCGGGCTCCGACGATCATCAGCGTGATCACGCGCACGAGGTTGACCAGGAGGACCGCCGGAAGACCGATCAGGATCCCCCAGGCCTTGTGCGCGAAGCGGCTGGGGAAGGCCAGGATGGCTGCGATGTAGATGAGGATCGGCAGCACGCCGTCGCAGGCGTCCACGACGACCACCTCGAAGCCGTTGAATTGGAGCTGCGTTCCGAGGGCCCGCGCATTTCCGAAGACCGCGAGAGCGGCCGCGGCGATCCGGGCGGTACATTCCGCCAGGGGCTGGTGCACGATCCGGTCGCTCAGGCCGGAGAGATCGAACACCACGAACGCGCCGATGATGCACAGGAAGAGGACGCCGAAGCGCAGCGTCGATCCTCTCGGTGGGCCGCCGTCCGAAACCTGGATCCTCATGGGGATATTCCAGTCCTATACGCTCAATGCAGGCGGCAGTCAATGGCCCGCGCAATCGGATCGCAGCCGCGGGAGGAGCTCGTTGAGCGTGGGGTCGCCGTAGTATCTCCGGTCCAGGCGGACGGCCTGCTCGAGATGGGGCAGGGCCTCGCAGGGCCTCTTCATGCGCAGCAAGACCAGGCCGAGATTGTGGTGCGCGAGCGGATTGCCGGGCTCCACCTCGAGCACCTGGTTGAAATGCGCGATGGCCGGCTCGTAGCGTTTTTCCTGGGCGAGGATCTTTCCCAGGTTGATGCGGGCCGGAGAGTGGCGCGGATCGCGCCTGAGGACCTCTTCGTAGCTCCGGGCGGCGCCGTCGAGGTCCTCCTGGTTCAGGAGAATGTTCCCGCGGCCGAAATGGGCTTCGACCAGATCGGCGTCGAGCACGAGGGCCGCGTCATAGGACTGCAGCGCCTCCGTGGTGTGCCCCAGCCCCTCTTCGTGAAAGCCGGCGATGAACAGCGCACGGGCCGAGGCAGGGTTCAGCGTCAGGATCCGCCGGATGCCCTCGGTCTCGTCCCGGGGCCCCGCCCTGCTGCGAGGCTGGACGAGCCAGATCCATGCGCCGAGGCAGGCTGCCACCGCCACGAACGTGGCCGCCCTGCCGACGCGGGGCGATCGCCGGGGACGACCGGCCCTTCCGTCCGCAGGCGCCGACCACGCCGACACGTAGGCCACCAGGAAGAAGAACGCCGGGAACAGGAGCATTCCCACCAGGATAAGCACGCGGTTCGCTCCATCCACAAAGGCGCGCTCGCCCGCCGAATAGACCTCGATGCCGAGGTTCTGGCGCGCGTACGTCCCGGCCACCGCCTTCATCTGCACGACCACGATGGCCAGCATGATGAACGAGAGCGGCGCGACGGCCAGCGCGGCGCGGCGGGCCCGCTCCGCCAGGCTGCCGCGAGGGACGGCCAGCATCAGGGCGAGCGGCGCGATGGCGAACAGGTGCAGAGTCGAGCCGTTCCACGAGGCGAGCGGCACACCCGGGCCGCGCAGGTAGCTCTGTGCGGTGACGAT
>DATNEZ010000092.1:0-4274 GCA_035606645.1 Binatia bacterium | reverse complement strand
CTACGGGGCCGAAGGGCCGGACGAGGCGTGTCCGCTCCTTTCGTCCTATGGGGTTCGCTTCGTGGTGGTGGGGGAGCGGGAGCGCCGGCGCTACGGCCCCGGGGCCGGACGATTCGCGTCGGCGGTGCCGCCGGTCTTCTCCCGTGAGGGGACAAGGGTCCATGATGCGGGAATGATCTGCGGGTCCCGGCCGGCCGACGCCGGGGGGGCGCCGTGAACGGCGCAGCGGCCGGCAGGCCGGGCCGCTTCCCCGTGGCGCGCGACGTCCTCCTGCCGTGCGTTCCGGTGATCCTGGCGGCCGCCTTGCGGTTCCCGCGGCTCGGTTTGCGTCCCCTGCATCACGACGAGGGGTCGAACGTCATCTTCCTGCTGCGTCTCCTGCGGGAGGGGGCGTACGACTACGACCCGTCGAACTATCACGGACCGCTGCTCTATCTCCTGTCGGCCGTGCCGCTCTTCCTGTTCGGAATCTCGACGGAAATGCTCCGTCTGGTCCCGGCGCTCCTCGGGACGCTCATGGCGGCCCTCCCATGGTGCCTGCGCCGGGAGCTGGGAAGATCCGGGGCGGTCGCGGCGGGCGTCCTCCTGGCGACCTCTCCCTCCATGGTCTGGTACTCGCGGGACAACATCCACGAGATCTACCTGGTCTTCCTGACCCTGCTCCTGTTCGTCGGCCTGGTCCGCGGCCTCTCGTCGTCGGGGTGGGGGTGGCTCGCCGCCGCCGGGACCGCTCTCGGCGGGATGCTGGCGACCAAGGAGACGGCCGTGCTGGGATTTGGCGCGATCCTCGCGGCCGTCCTCCTGGCGCGCGGCGGCGGGCTGGGCGCACCGCGCCGCGGCCCGTTGGCGTTTGGAGGGTTGATCGCGGCGGCCATCGCCGTCGCGCTCTACACCGACCTCTTCTCCGATCCGGGCGGGCTGCGGCGTCCGTTCGAGGCGCTCTGGATCTGGGGCGGAAGGGGCTTCAGCGGCGACGGCCATCGGAAGCCGTGGTGGTACTTCCTCTCCATTCTCGCCCGCGAGGAACGGACCATCCTGGTCGCCGCGATCGCGGGAGCGGCGCTGGCGCTGCGGTGGCGCGATCGATTCGCCGGGCTCCTGGCCGCCTGGGGAGGGACGATCCTGGCCGCCTATTCGTGCATTCCCTACAAGAAGCCCTGGCTGGTGCTGAACATCGTGGCCCCGCTGGCCCTCCTCGCCGGCCGGTCGTTCGGCCCGCCGGCCGGCCCCGGGCAGGGCGAGGGGGACGCGACGCGGGGCGGGGGATGGCGGATCGCGGCCGCGCTCCTGCTGGTGGCGGGTGCGCTCCTATCGGCCCGCCGGGCCGTGGATATCGCCTTCGTGCGCTACGACGACGATCGGGCGAGCCCTCTGATCTACGTCCAGACCAGGCGTTCGGCGCTGCAGCTCGTCGAGCGCATCGAGGAGGAGGCTGCGCGCTCACCGCTCGGAAGGTCCATGCCGATCCAGGTCCTCTCGCCCGACTACCTGCCGCTCAACTGGTATCTGCGCGACTTCACCGACGTCGCCTACTACGGCTCGGTCATCGAGCGGCCCACAGGACCGGTCGTGATCGCCCGGTCCGACGCCTGTGACCGCGTGGCCGAGACGCTGGGGCCGGGATACACTCGCGAGACCTTCCCGCTGCGCCCGGGCGTGGATCTCTGCCTGTTCCTGGCGCTTGTGCCGGAACGCCCGCCCGACTAAAATTCCGGCCGGAGGCACGGTTCGATGAGCGAAGCGCAGACATACACCAGGTTCTTCACGGTCGAAGAAGCCAACGCCCTGATCCCGAGGCTGCGGCCGAAGGTCGAGGAGCTGCTCACCACCTTCAAGGAGATCCGGACCGAGATCGAGACGGCGGCGAGCCAGGCCGGGCTGTCCCCGGGGAGCCCGGAGCTGGCCAGGCACCTCGAGGCGCGCGCCGTGGCCCCCGGCCTGTTCGACAGGGTCAAGCGATTGATCGGAGAGCTGCACGATCAGGGTTGCCTGGTCAACGGGCCGGAGGCGGGGCTGGTCGACTTCCCCTGCGTCTACAACAACGAGACCGTCTTTCTATGCTGGAAGTACGGAGAGCCGCGGGTCGGCTACTGGCACCGGATCCCGGACGGGTTCGCCGGCCGCCGTCCGCTCCTGGATGTCTCCGGCCCCGAGGAGGAGACGCGGGTCCACTGACTCATCGGTGGGGCTCCTCGCCGTTCCCCTGAACGCGCCGGCGCCAGCCTTCGCGCACCAGGCGGCAGACCTCCTGGGGGTCGTCGGTCACGGTGAACAGGTGCTGGTCCTCCCGGCTGATCATGCCCCCCCCGAGCATCTCGCGCCGCATCCAGCGCACGATCCCCTCCCAGAAATCCCGCCCGATCATGATCACCGGGAAGTTGTCCACCTTGTGGGTCTGGACGAGGGTGAGGGCCTCGAACGCCTCGTCGAGCGTCCCGTAGCCGCCGGGGAACACGACGTAGGCGCAGGCGTACTTGATGAACATGACCTTGCGCGCGAAGAAGTAGTTGAAGTTCACCAGGGTGTCGATATGACGGTTCGGCCGGTGCTCGAACGGCAGGCGGATGTTCAGGCCGATCGATCGGCCCCCTCCGCGGCGGGCGCCCAGGTTCGCCGCCTCCATGATCCCCGGCCCCCCGCCGGTGATGATCGAGAACCCCTCGCGGGCCAGCGCCTGCGACACCTGGATCGCCTTCCGGTAGTAGCGCGAGTTCTTCTTGACGCGGGAGCCGCCGAAGATCGAGACCGCCGGCTCGACGGTGCGCAGCGTCTCGAACCCCTCGACGAACTCTCCCATGATCTTGAAAAGCGTCCAGGTGTCCTTCGGCGCCACGTCGCGCATCGAGCGCACGCGCGGCCCCTCCTCGTGGCGGTCGGCGACGTCGGCCTCCTCATCGGGGGCGCGCTTCATTCTCGGCAGGCGGCTCAATGTGTCCTCATCATGGCGACGGATGAATATAGTTCCGTCTCCGCCGGGCGACAACCGGCGTGCGACGCATGACCCCTCCTGGCGGGGCGCCGCGACGGGGCGAGGACCTGACGCTCGACATCGTCGACCTCGCCTTCGGCGGGCGGGGGGTCGGCCGCCTCTCGGGGTTCGTGGTGTTCGTCGAGGGGGCCCTGGCCGGAGAGCGGGTCCGGGCGCGGGTCCAGCGCGTCAAGGCCGGGTATGCCGAGGCGGCCACGACCCAGGTGCTCTCCGCCTCGCCCGAACGTACGGATCCTCCCTGCAGGCACTATGGCGCCTGCGGCGGCTGCGACCTGCAGCACCTGTCGCCCGCGGGCCAGGCGGAGGCCAAGGGCCGCCAGCTGAAGGCGATGCTGCAGCGTCTGGCGGGGCTCGCCGATCCCCCCGTGGCGCCCGCGGTCGCAGCCGGGGACCCGACCGGATACAGGTTCAGGATGGATTTCGACTGGGCGACGGGGCCGGACGGGGGGCCGATCCTCGGGTTGCACCGGGCCGGCCGTCCGGCGGAGATCCTGCCGCTCGATCGCTGCCTGCTGATGCCCGACGAGGCGAACCGCATCCGGGACTGCGCCGCCGATCGCTCCCGCCGTCTCGGGCTCTCGGCCTGGGACGCCCGGCGGCGCAGGGGCCTCCTGCGACGGCTCGGGCTCCAGATGGCCCGGGGCACGAACGAGGTCCTGATCACCCTGGAGACGGGACGGGGCGATCCCCCCGCGCTCGGCGAGCTGGGGCGCGACCTGGCGCGGTCGTTCCCGCGCGTGGTGGGCGTCGTCCGCCGCGAGTTCGACCGCTTCGATCGGCCCGCGGGGGAGTCGATCCTGGTGGGGAGGGATCACCTCTTCGAGCAGGTGGAGGAGGATCGCCTCAAGGTCCCGGCCGGGGCGTTCTTCCAGCCGAACGCCACGGGGGCTGTCCGCCTGCGCCAGGAGGCGCTGGCGGCGCTCGAGGCAGGGGCGCACGACTCGGTCCTCGAGCTGTACTGCGGCGTCGGGTTCTTCACCCTTCCCGTGGCGCGCCGCTCGCGCCAGGTCACGGCGATCGACGTGTCGCGCGAGGCGGTGGCGGCGGCGCGCGACAATGCGGCCCGCGCCGGCCTGGGGAACGCCCGCTTCCTGTGTCGGGACGTGGAGGAATCGCTTCCCGATCTCCTGCGGGAGGTGGGCCCGGATGCCCTCCTGCTCGACCCGCCGCGGGCCGGGCTGCCACGGACCGCGGCGCACGCCATCGCCGCCGCCGCAGTGGCGCGCGTGGTCTACGTCTCCTGCGATCCGGCGACCCTGGCGCGCGACATCCGGCTGCTGGCGGA
>DATNEZ010000081.1:0-2831 GCA_035606645.1 Binatia bacterium | reverse complement strand
GCCGCGATCTCGAGGCGCACCTGGCCGGCTGCCCGCGCTGCTCGGCGGAGGCCGCACGCATCCGGGACGCCCTGGCCCTCCTGGAGCGGGACGAGGTCCCGGATCCGGGCCGGCTCTACTGGGAATCGTTCGGATCGCGCCTGCGGGTCCGCATCGCCGCCTCCGCGCGGCGCCGGAGCCTCCTGCGCCTGGCCGCCGTCGCGGCCGCCGTGGCCATCGCCGTGGCCGGCCTCGCGGTCTTCCAGGTGCGCGTCCCCACCCAGCTCCAGCGGCTCCCGAACGGGGGAGGGGTCGCCGGGCCGACCGGGTCGCCGAGGGTCCTGCCGGTCGGCGAGGCGGACGCCCGCCTTGATGAGCTCCTGAGGGACGCCCCCGCGCCCGACGCGGTCCTTTCCGACCTGGATGCCATGCTGGACGAGATCGCCCCGCTGGGCACGCCCGATGCGGCCGAGGCCCTGGGCCGTGTCCCGCCCGACGAGGGGCACACACTGGTTGAAGAGCTTCCGGATGGGCACGGTTAGCCGTCCACGCGAAGAGGAGGTCAACGCTCGATGACTAGAGCTCGGATTGGAAGTGCGGCAGGTCTTCTCCTGCTCGCCCTGGTCTCGATCGGGGCGGCGGGGCCCGAGGGACGCCCGCCGGTGTCCCGCCGGGACGCCGGCGGTCCGCCGCGCCCGGAGGAGACGCGCCGGGCCATGGAGCAGATGGTGACCGCGCGCATGAGCGAGGCGCTGCACCTGACGGAGGCCCAGGAGTCGGTCACCGTCCCCAGGTTCGAGGCTCTCATGCAGGCGCGCCGCGAGCATGCGGCCGACCGGCGCGCCTCGATGGGCCGGTTGCGGGCGCTTCTTGCCGACCAGACCTCTTCCGACCAGGAGATCGACAAGGCGCTCCGGGAGGTCCGGGCCGACGAAGAGGAGTTCCGGCGACGCGAGGGGGAGCTGCGCAGGGCCCTGGACGAGGGCCTGAGCGGGCGGCAGCAGGCGCGCCTGGTTTTCTTCGAGGAGCGTCTCCACAGGGTCATGCAACGCCGCCTGCGCGAGGCGGCCGGCGGGGGCATGGAGGGCCGGCCCGATCGGGGGCGCAGGCCCGGCGCCGGTCGCCGGCCGGAAGGACCGGGTGCGCCGCAGCCCGGAGAGGCCCCCTTGCCCGAGGACGACGGGGACCCGGACGAGGGTGACCTGTGAGCCCGGCCGGCGGCCGGCTCGCGGAGGAGCCGCCCCCCTACCGGGGCGGATCGCCCGGCCGGGCCGGAACCTCCGGCCACACAGGGGTGGGCCAGAGAGGTGAGGAGGCGGCAGCCCGGCACCTCCAGTCGCTGGGCTACGTCATCCTGGAGCGCCGGTTCAGGACCCGCGCCGGCGAGATCGATCTCGTGGCCCGGGACGGGAACACCCTGGTCTTCGTCGAGGTCAAGGCGCGCACCTCCCTGGCCTGCGGGCGCCCGGCGGAGGCGGTCGACGGCCGCAAGCGCGGCCGGATCGCCCGGGTCGCCTCGCTGTACCTCGCGCGCGAGGGCTGCGGAGAGGCCGCCTGCCGGTTCGATGTCGTCGAGGTCCTCCTCGAGCCGGGGTCCCCGCCGCGGGTCCGCCTCATACGGAACGCCTTCGAGGCCTGACCCCGGTGCCTTGACAGTCGCCGGAAGCGCCCGCTAAGATCGGCGTCGCGCCCGGCGCTCCCGGGCGTACGCGGGAATAACTCAGTGGTAGAGTGCAACCTTGCCAAGGTTGAAGTCGCGGGTTCGACTCCCGTTTCCCGCTCCAACATCCGGGCCGGCTCCCTCGGGGGCCGGCCCTTTTGGTTTCACCCGTCGGATTTGACAGGCTTCCGAGCCCCCCTGTAGAATTTCGTCCCACTGAACGAATCCGGTGATTGGGACGGCGGCGTAGCCAAGCGGTAAGGCAGAGGTCTGCAAAACCTCCATACATCGGTTCAATTCCGATCGCCGCCTCCACCGGATCCCCTCCCAGTCGCGGTTCCTGCCCGCCCCCGCTTGCTTTCCTGCCTGCGGGCACTATTTTTGTAGCCGACATGTCCTCCATGATGAGCGCCATCCTGTCCGATTACGACTTCTGGGTCAGCTTCGCCTCGAACATGCTGGCCGGCGTCCTTTTGACCCTCATCTTCGGGTTGGTCATGACGAGCGTCATGAGCCATTACAGCGAGAGGCGCAAGGTCAAGGGGCAGCGCCGCAAGTTCCTCGAGTTCATCGAGAGGGAGCTGAAGCGGAACTCCAACTCCCTGTCGGCGGCCCTCGAGGAGCTTCCCAAGGGGAACCTGCCCTACCCGCTGTTCGAGGTCTCGGCCTGGAAGGTCTCGGTCAACTCCTCGCTGCTCGACAACATGGATGTCGAGCTGGTCCACCCGATCCTCTCGTCGTACAACCGGATCTGGACCGCCAACGACCTGTACCAGAGCCTGCTCGAGGCCTATTTCGAGAGGCTGGCGCGCCCCTCCGAGGCGTCGGAGAAGCGCTACCTCTTCTTCCGCAAGACGCTGCTCGATCGCCTGCGCGATCTGCAGCCGAAGCTCGGCGACTCCCTGCAGCAGATCGACCACCACCTGAAGGCTGCGTAGACCCCGGACTTCCGCAGGAGTCGTGAGGCCAGCCGCCGCATCCGGAATCCGGTCATGCGCGAGCGCCTCGGCGACGTTTCGCTGACGCCCACCGCGCGATCGGGCGCGCCCGCGTCGGTTGCGCGCTTCAAGGCACGAATGTTGCTCTCCGGATCGGGGAGTCTTTCGCCGGCCACACCACCGGCCGGGCGGATGGGAGGTGGATCGGCATGCACGGCACGCGATCGAACGTATCGAAGAGGTGGGCCGCCTGT
>DATNEZ010000062.1:0-2209 GCA_035606645.1 Binatia bacterium | reverse complement strand
AAGAGGACCGGTTAAAAGTTGCAAACGTCCCGGAGGTGGTCCCCCCCGGCGCCGCCGGCGTTCCGCGGGCGCCCCTCCTACCTCCCGACCGGAGATGCGCTTAGCTCCAGCGGCACGCCGGGACGAGCGAGCGGCGGCACGGGATGTGCCTGAACACTTTGCCGAACAGGGCAGGGAACGCATTCATTGCGTTTGCGCGCGAACCGCGCTAAGAAGACCCGTGGGTCTGATTTCCGGGGAAGTAGGAGGAACTTTCTTGAGCCACAGAGGACCGGTCCTCGCTCTGCTCTTCGGGCTTTCGTGGGCCTGCGGGGGCTGCGCGAAGAGATCCGGGGCCGGGATGGCCTCAGGAGAAGCGCCGAAGCCGACCTGGGTGGATGTGAGGAGCGCGGGCGCGGTCGGCGATGGAGTCGCCGACGACACCGGCGCGATTCAGACCGCGATCGGCTCTCTGCCGGCGAGCGGCGGGACGGTGCACTTTCCCGCCGGGATCTATCTCGTGCGCCCGAACGAGATCGTCGTCGCTGTCTCCGGGGTGCGCCTCGAGGGCGCTCCCGGGTCGACGATCCGGGCCAAGCCGGGGGCGTGGCAGTCCGCGAAGTTGATCCGGGTCGAAGGAACCGCGGAGAAACACGTCGCGGACGTCACCATCACCGGCCTCGACTTCGACGGGAATCAGGAGAGACAGGACCCAACCCGGACCACGCCCGCTTTCCTGCTCCACCTCCAGAACGCGGATCGGGTGGTCATCAGCAAGAACACCTTCCGCCAGGCGCCGGGCGATGCCATCGGGATCTTCCCGCGGACGACCGTCTGCCACCAGATCACCATCCATCAGAACCGGATCGAGACCTGTCTCAGGAACGGGATCACGGTGGCCGCGGGGGAGGGAATCGACATCATCAGCAACTCGGTGCTCGGCTTCAACACGGTCGGAATCGACCTCGCACCCGAAGGCACGGAACCCTGCCGGTTCATCGTCGTCCAGGCCAACGTCATCCGTCCCTCTCCCGAACTCCTGAGCCCCCGGAACCCGGACCGGCCCTGCGGCATTTCGCTCGAGTCCAACGGGGCCCCGGATGACGCCCACTCGAACGTGCGGGTCATGGGAAACAACCTGCAGGGCTACGCCGACGGCGCGCTCCGTTATCCGGTCGTCGGGATCTACCTGCAGAACTTCACGCAATCCACCATCGCTTTCAATCAGGTCTACGATACGCGCCAGGGAATCAGCGCCTTCGCCTCCGGCGGGCCGGCCGCGATCGGCGCGTCCGGGGAGATCACCGGCAATCAGGTGCGGGGAAGCATCGGCACGGGGATCACCGTACAGTCCAACATGACCGTCAGCGGCAATACGGTGGAGGAGGGCCAGGACGCGGGGATCCTCCTCGAGTCGATCAACAACCTCTGCATTGGAAACATCTGCCGCCGGAACGGCCGCGGCGCTTCCTCCACGGAGCGCTGGGGAATCTGGGTCGCGAGCGGCCCCAACCTGGTGCAGGGGAATCAATGCGTCGATGACCAGAAGGTCAAGACGCAGGAATACGGCATCTACCTCGAGGACGGAGTGGACGGCGCCACCGTCGAGTTCAACCGTCTCGACGGCAACCTGCTCGGCGGCATCCGCCTTCCGTCCCAGGGCCAGAACGACATCCGTCTCAACTCGGGACACAAGGCGCAGAGTTCCGGTACGGCCCGGATCGATCCCGGCCGCGTCTCCACCACCGTCCTCCACGGCCTCGACAGCATCCCCGAGCCCCAGGAGATCTCCGTCCTGGCCCTCACCGAGCCGTCGCAGCCCCCCGGAACCCTGTCGGTATCGGAGATCACGGCCCACAGTTTCACCGTGAGCGTGGAGCGCGATCCCGGGGAGAGCGGCCTCGACTTCGCCTGGGAAGTGAATCCGCGGTAGACGGGCGGGCGGGATCGGGCCTCCTGGCGGCCTTGTAAACCTTCAACCTTTTGGGTCAACTTTTCCGATATCCGGAGGGCCTTTCGTTCCAGCTAGGTTGGAGGAGCCCGCAGTGAAGATTTCCCGGAACCGCCTCGCCCGACGCTGGCGCAATCATCTTCTCCTCATCGCTGTGGCCGGGCTCGCTCCCGCGGCGTGTGGAACGAGCCGATACCACGGCGAGAGTCCCGCGGATCCTCCGCCCGCCGGGGAGGCTCCTCCGCCGTCGGCCTCCCCTCCGCCCGCCGCCCCGCCGTC
>DATNEZ010000054.1:0-5191 GCA_035606645.1 Binatia bacterium | reverse complement strand
AGGTCCAGGTGCAGGAGATCCGCCTGGTTCGGCCGGTTGCGAAAGCTGTGACAGCGCACCATCCCCCAGGCCTCCCGTCCGCGCAGGACGTAGTACCCTCCGTCATCCAGCCCCTGGCTCGAACGGTCGCGGAGCGTCCGGCCGGCGGCCTGCGCGTCGGGGCCGAACAGCCAGATGAGGTCCTCGTCCCAGGCCCCGGGCTCGTAGAGTCTCTTCCGGTGGATCTGAAAATGGGCCGCTCCGATCGCCGGGCGATAATCCAGGAAATCACAGGCGTTGAGCGGCAGGAGGAGAGATCCGTCGTTCGGGCCGTAGTTGGGAACGCGGCCGCTGGCCGGATCCTGGAGGAGGAACAGGAAGTCCGCCGCCTTGTCGATCTTCCTCACGGTCTCCCCGGATACAGGATCCCCGTTCAGCTCGGCCAGTCGCATGGCCCACAGGTAACCCTGAAGCATCAGGCGGTGGTAATTCATGGAATGCTGCACGTACGATCCGTCGTCGTGATTGTGGCGGCGGGCCTCGTCGTCCAGGACGCGCAGCCCCTTCCGCCGCCAGGTCGGCGCGCGCCTGAATTCAGGATACAGGACCCCCGCCGTATAGAGGGCGGCCGCTTCGCTCACGGCATGATTGCCGATCTGGGAGCGTGCGAAATTCAGGTTCTTTTCGATCCGATCGGCATGCACCGCGATGACCTGCGCCAGCCGGGCGATTCGATCGGCGGACGTCACGCCGTCCTTCCAGAATGCCTGGAGCCCGAAGCAGAGCGCCATCAGACGCACGGCGCACTCCTGTCCGTCCTGCCAGTGCGGGCCCATGTTGGGCGGATTGGACGCGAGCCAGGATTCCAGGAGTGTCCAGAAGCCCGAGGCGTATCGGGCGTCCTTGTTGCCCGCGTAGCCCCGCACGAGCGCATAGACCCACCCGAAGCGGGCCGGCTCCCAGAGCGTCCGGATGTCTCCCTGTCCCGGCTCGAACCCGTCGCGGTCGCACCAGTGCCTGTCTGCGTCGGCGCGCTCGCCCGTGAACGGATTGAGGAACCAGTCGAAGGGGAAGCCGAGGAACATCGACGTGTGCCCGAAGTAGGCCGGGCGGCCGGCGAGCACGGCCTCCGCCTTGGCGATTCCGTCCTGCGCACCTTCGCGGGGCAGCGCCGGCAGGACGCCAGGTGCGAAGAAGAAGCGGCTCGGGGATCGCTCGCGCAGGGATCGGTACGCCTCGGGTTGCGTCGGAACACCCGCAGCGCACCAGGACGAGAGCGGCCGGGCGTCCCACCCTCGCGCGGGGAACCGTCGCTTCAGCAGCCCTGTGCGCCGCGCCGCTTCATGGGCCAGGCGATAGGCAAGGTGGGCCGACCCGTACTGCGTCCAGAGCTCGTAAGCCAGCCGCAGGCTACCGGGGTGCGGAGGCATGGCGTCGGCCCGACGAAGGGACAAGCGCGTCCAGCAGGCTGTGCAGGCCCGTGGCGATCGCACCCCGATCGAACCGGGCGCAGGCGACGCGGCGCGCCTGGGCGCCGAGCTCCGCTCTCAGCTTCGGATCGTCCGCGAGGCGGCCGATGGCGGACGCCATCTCCGGTCCCGCTTCCGCCGGGACCGCGAGCCCCACGCCGCCGTCGCGCACGAGGGCGTGCGACTCGCCGTCTCCCGCCACCACGACCGGGAGTCCCGAAGCCATCGCCTCGTAAATCTTGGTGGGGATCGTGGCGCGAGGGACTCCCTTGCGCAGGGGGGCGAGCGCGATGTCCATGGATGCGGCGATGGCCGGCATGCGCTCCCGGGGAACGGGGTCGAAGAACGCCACGTTCGGCAGCTTCATGTCGGCCGCGCGCCGCATGAGGTGCTCCTTGACGGCCCCATTGCCGATCATCACGAACCGGATCTCCGGCCGCTGACGAAGGCGATCGGCGGCATCCAGGACCGCATCCAGGCCCTGGGCGAATCCGTGCAGACCTGAAAACATCACGCCGATCCGGCCCTCGACGCCGAACGTCCGGCGCACCGACTCGTCCCTGAAATCGGGAGAGAACTTGGAGCAGTCGACTCCACCGCTCACGACCGCGACCCGCACGCCCGGGAACCGCCTCGCGATGTCGTCCACCTGGCCGGGAGTCTGCGTGATGACCGCGAGGGCGTGCTCGTACAGGACCCGCTCCAGCCAGTTCGCGATACGAATCGCGAAAGGGCTGGTGAGCATCCCCGTTTCGATGGCGACTTCAGGCCACAGGTCGGCGACGACGGCCACGTAAGGGCATCGCAGAATCCTGCCCAGGAAGACCGCGGTCAGCGCCAGGAAGAGCGGAGGGGATTCCACGAGGACCACGTCCTGAGGGGGCAGGAACCATGGGCCCAGGGTTCCGCTGGAGACGGTGAACGACATGGCGCTCAAGGTCCGCTTCATGAAATTGAGGCTGATGGTCGGATAGATCCAGGTCCGCACGACCTTCATGCCGTCCACATTCTCCCGCGCCACGAGCCGCCATCGATACCCCGCAAAGACGCGGCCGTGAGGATAGTTCGGCATGGCCGTGAGAATGGTGACCTGGTGGCCCAGCCCGATCATCTGGCGCATCAACTCGGGTATGCGCGCCTGCGGGGCCCCCATTTCGGGCGGGAAGTACTGCGTGACATAAAGGATGCGCATGCGTCCCGATGTGTCGTCTCTCGAGGCGCGAGAGGTCCGTTCCCGGCAACCCATCGGTGCGGAAGCCGCGCCAGTCGGGGGCTATCTTGGCATAGTCGGCCTCGCGAGGGAAGGACGAAAACCGGCCCGCGGCGTGACGCCCTTCGTCCCACACACCCCGTCTCCCTTGAGCCTCGTGACTGCCTGTGGTATAAGCAGCGAGCGCCCGTGGCTCAAGGGGTTGGGAGGCATGACCGACATGACGGCCGTATTCGTCGCGGGTGCGGTGCGGACCGCCATGGGTCGTTTCGGAGGCGGCCTCGCGGCCCTCAGCGCACCGGAGCTTGGCGCCGCCGCGGCCCGGGCGGCGATCGAGCGGGCCGGAATCCGGCCTGAGACCATCGAAGAAACGGTCATGGGCCTCGCGCGTCCGGCCGGAGTCGGGCCCAATCCGGCGCGGCAGATCGCCCACCTCGCGGGCGTTCCCGATTCCTCCCCGGCCTACACCGTCAACATGGCCTGCGGATCGAGCCTCCGCGCCATCCAGAGCGCGCGGCAAAGCATTCTCGCGGGGGAACGTGACGCCGTCCTGGTCGGCGGGGCCGAATCGATGAGCCGCGTCCCCTATCTGCTCGAGGGGGCCCGCTTCGGCTACAAGATGGGCCACCAGCGATTGACCGATGCCATGTATCGAGACGGGTTCCTGTGTCCCCTCTGTCAGCAGGTGATGGGGGACACGGCCGAAACGCTCGCCGAGGAATATCGGATTGGTCGTCCGGAGCAGGATGCCTATGCCGCCGAGTCGCAAAACCGCTGCGAGCGCGCTCGCAAGGCCGGGCTGTTCCGGGAGGAAATCATTCCCCTGACGGTCCCCTCCCCCAAGGGAGACACGGTGGTCGCCGCGGACGAGCATCCGCGGGACGGGGTGACCGCCGAGAGTCTCGCCAGCCTGCCGCCCGTGTTCAAGCCGGGTGGAACCGTGCACGCCGGATCCTCGAGCGGTCTGGTCGACGGTGCCGCCGCCATGATCCTTCTGTCGGAACGTGCCGTCGACCGGCTGCACGTGCGCCCCCAGGCCCGCATCGTCGCGTGCACGTCGGCGGGAGTCGACCCGGCCCGCATGGGGATCGGTCCGGTTCCCGCCATCCGGCACCTCCTGGAGAAGACCGGGCTGGGACTGCAGGACATCGATCTGATCGAGCTGAACGAGGCGTTCGCCGCGCAGGTCCTCGCCTGCGATCGGGAGCTCGGCTTCGATCGCTCCCGCCTCAACGTCAACGGCGGGGCCATCGCCCTCGGCCATCCCATCGGGGCCACCGGGGCGCGGATCACCGTGACCTTGATCCACGAGATGCTCCGGCGGCACGCGCGTCGCGGCCTCTCCACGCTGTGCATCAGCGGCGGCCTGGGCATCGCTCTTCTCCTCGAGTCGGCGGATCGCTGAGGGGCGGATGCGGCGTCCCTATCAGGCCCTGGACTTTCTCGACACGGATGCCCTGCTGTCCGACGAGGAACGCCTCGTCCGCGACACGGTGCGCGCCTTCGTATCCGACCGCGTGCTGCCGATCATCGAAGGGCACTTCCGCGCCGGCACTTTCCCCAGGCAGCTTGTCCCCGAGATGGCACGCCTCGGGCTGTTCGGCTCCAACCTCGAGGGCTTCGGGTGTGCCGGGCTCAACAACGTGGCGTACGGACTGATCATGCAGGAGCTGGAGCGCGGCGACAGCGGCCTGCGGTCCTTCGTCTCGGTCCAGGGGGCTCTCTGCATGTATCCCATCCGGACGTTCGGTTCGGACGCCCAGAAGGAGCGCTGGCTGCAGTCGATGGCCCGCGGCGAGAGCATCGGATGTTTCGGCCTGACCGAGCCGGACGCGGGCAGCGACCCGTCGGCCATGCGCACCCGGGCGGTCCGGCGGGGCGATCACTACGTTCTGAACGGAGCCAAGGCCTGGATCACCTCCGGATCGATCGCCGACGTGGCGATCGCCTGGGCCAGGTGCGAGGACGAGGTGATCCGCGGCTTCCTCGTCGAGCGCGGAACGCCCGGCTTCACCACCCGCGACCACGAGGGCAAGTTTTCCCTGCGGGCCTCCGTGACCTCCGAGCTGATTTTCCAGGACTGCGCCATCCCGGAGTCCAACCTCCTGCCCGGAACCTCCGGTCTCAAGGCAGCGCTGATGTGCCTGAACCAGGCCCGCTATGGCATCGCCTGGGGAGGCATCGGGTCCGCCCAGGCCGTCTTCGACGAAGCGCTGACCTATGCGAGGGAGCGCATCGTGTTCGGACGGCCGGTGGCCGGATTCCAGATCCAGCAGGAGAAGCTCGTCTGGATGGCAAGCGAGATCTCCAAGGCCCAGCTGGTGGCTCTGCGTCTGGGGCGCCTGAAGGACGCAGGGAAGGTCGCGCCGGCGCAGATTTCCCTCGGCAAGAGGAACAACATCTGGGTGGCGCGGGAGTGCGCCCGGCTGGCCCGCGAGATCCTCGGCGCCAACGGAATCATGGACGAATACCAGGTGGGACGGCACTTCTGCAACATCGAGGCGGTTTACACCTACGAGGGCACGCACGACAT
>DATNEZ010000038.1:0-2614 GCA_035606645.1 Binatia bacterium | reverse complement strand
CGATCCCGTCGGCAATCCGGGGCCGATCACTCCCATGGTGGTCGCCCCCATGGAGCTCGACCGCGACAAGTACGCGGGGGACCAAACCCCCGCCGCAGACCCGTATACGTACCACGTCGAGAATTTCGTCCTGAACGACTGGGGGCAGGCCGGCAGCCCGGATCCGCCAGAGGTCGGGACCACCGAGCCGTACGGCTTCTACGATGCCCACGGCGATCTGTCGCTGCCGTTCTTCGGCCTGACGCCGGCCGGCATCACGATCGAGCGCCGCAGCCAGCAGGACACGAGCCACTTCGTCGACCTGCACCAGGAAGGGGACCCGGCCCTCCCCGGGAACGCCGACTTCATCGTGGCCGAGCGCAAGCTGGGCGCGGACACGATCGCCCTGCCGTTCCGCGTCGACTACGTGCCGGCGAGCGCCACCGCCGATCCGAACGACGGCTGGAACAAGAACCCCGGCGATCCGAACCAGAAAGACCTCGACGACGACTTCCGCGCCCGCGGGACCCTGTTCGCCTTCGCGCCGAACAGCGATCCCGACCCGGACGCCATCCTCGATCTCGGATCGATCCGGGTCGCGAGCGGACTGCTGCTCCGGCCCCCCACGCCCGGAACGGGGCTGGAGGGAGGGGATCTCGGCTCGACCGCGGTGCTCCGCCTCTACGGCGCGCTGAAGGCCGGCTCGAAGAACCGGCTCGACGCGATCCTCGATCCGGCGCTCTACGCCCCCTGGTCCAGCCAGCTGGACGGCGCGCTTCAGGGGCTCGCCGGCCACGGGCTCTCGCCATACGCCCTCGGCAACGTCGAGAGCCTGAGGAGCGTCCTGGTCAACGACCCCGGCATCCTGGCGCCTCTGGCCGATCACCCCGACGCCAAGGGGACGTTCAACGTCAACCCGCAGAACCTGAGCCCGCCGATGAACGCCTCGCGGCTCACCGGGTTCCTCGACTTCTCCGACGACGTGCAGAACCTCGAGGCGGTCCAGGTCGGCTCGAACCTCGACACCGAGGGGCAGTTCTTCAAGATGGACTCGTCGCTCTTGACGATCGACCGGCACGTGAAGAGCTCCGGCCAGGCGATCACCCAGGTCGGGCGCGAGCAGCTCCCCGACGCCTCCAAGAACATGGAGCTTCCCGGCAAGCAGGACATCCCGTTCCCCGAGTTCCCCGGGATGAAGTGGGACTTCGACTACGCCATCACCCCCTCCTTCCAGTTCAAGAGCCTGACCGGCAGCATCGACCTGACCAAGGGGGGGCTGTCCGGTGTCGGGTTCGACAAGCTGGGGGCGACGCTCAAGTTCTGGAACGACGGCGACTGGTACTTCAGCGCCGAGGCGAAGCTCAACTGGGACGGGTACGGCGGGAACGGCGCCGTCCTGCTCGGCAACTGCAAGGACATGGCGCCTCTGCACGCGGTCGATCCGAACGTCGCCGATCTCCTGTCCGGCCTGTCCAAGTTCGACGGCGGGTTCCTCAAGCTCGGGGTCCACGCGCGCATCTTCGACTTCGGCTGCCCGTTCTGGGTCACCGCCGGCGTCGAGGTCGGCGGCTGGTACGTCACCAACAGCTTCGGCGGCAAGGTGCGCGGCTGGATGTCCGGCAAGGGGGCGTGCCTGGTCTCGATCCGCGGCGACTTCACGCTGGTCGGCGGCGAGGTCAACGACCTGTTCAAGGTCGCCGGGGACTTCTGGGTGGCGGGGGGCGTCGGCTTCTGCGACGAGGAGGACTGGGACACGCCGGCCGACGTCCTGGACGACGACTGGTGCGCCGCCTGCGTCTTCGAGGGGAAGGTCAGCGGCACGTACCCGCCGAAGGACCTCGACCTGACCCTGGACGGGCCCGACGTCGAGTGCGCCGCACCGTGAGGCGGGGGAGATGACGATGCGCCGGAAGTTCCTGTCGATCCTGATCCCGATCGCCGCGACCATCGCGGGGGCCCTCGCCGAGCCGGCGAGCGAGCGGACCATCGTGCAGGCGGTGGCCGACGCGAGCGCCAACCGCGTCCTGGTGCGTTGGGCGATCGTGGAAGGAACGACGAAGCGCTACACTTGGTACGACGTCCTGCGCCGCCCCTCGAGCCAGCCGTCTTTCGCCAAGCTGAACGCGGATCCGATCGGCCCGCTGCCGACCGTCGCGGCGATCGAGGCGGCGTTCACCGCGCCGGGCCGCGCCGACGCGCTCGCGGCGATCCAGGCGAGCCTCGGTCCCGGCTATGCCAGCGCCCTCCTGGCGATGCAGGAGCCGGGGGTCACCGGCGCCGCCAAGGGACAGGCGAAGCTGCTCCCCGACCAGAACTACGGCGCCGCCCTCGCCTTCGGCCTGGGATGGCTGGACGAGACGGTCCAGCCCGGCAGCACCTACGTCTACGAAGTGTGGGGCCTCGATCCGCAGGGCTTCCGTGTGGAGCGCCTCGGGTCGGCGGCCGCGACCGCCGGCACCCCGCCGCCGATCTCGGCGGCCAGCGCCGCCTGTGTCGACATGGGGGACGCGCGCGGCCACCTGTCGGCCTTCCTGCGCTGGAGCGAGCCGGCCGCGGCCGCCGGAGAGTACAGCGTCGGCTACGACGTCCTCCGCGCCCGGCGCCTGCCGAACCAGACCTGTCCGCCGATCGCTCC
>DATNEZ010000022.1:0-5459 GCA_035606645.1 Binatia bacterium | reverse complement strand
TCGGCGGCGAGGGCGATCGGCTCGGTCAGCCCCAGGCCTCCCAGGTTGATCTTCCGCGCCGCCTTCCCCTGGTTCATCTCCACGGCCGTCTTGGAGCGCCCCTCGAGCGCGTACACGACGCCGTTCTCGCTTCGCGCGATGTCGACGAAGCGGCCGTCCTTCACGTCCGGCCTGAGAGTCGCCACCAGCCGGCGGGACTTGTCGAAGGCCAGGACCGCGTTCTCGCGCGGGTCGAGCAGGTAGACGCGCCCCGAGGCGTCGGCGGCGACCGGGCCGAACTCGCGCGGCGGCCGGCCGTCCGGCCCCTTGAGCTCCGGCCCTCCCCAGTTCTTGGCGTTCAGGGCGATCTGGTTGGCGCCCGAGATGTAGACGGCGAGCCCCTCGCCGACCCCGACGTATCCCGGGACCGGATGGTTGATCCGCTCGACGACCTTCCCCTTCGGGTCGAGCCGGAACACGCCGGGCGATTTCGGGGAGGCGACGACCGCCAGGCCCTGGGCGTCGATGGCGATGTCGGAGGCGCCCTTGAACGTGTCCTCCGCCTTCACGGCCGTGCCGCGCGCGGGGGCCGTCGATCCGTAGGCATCGTCCAGGCGGTACAGGTCGGGCTCCGGGGGCGGCGCCCCCGACCCTCCCGAGACCCGCTCGGCCTTCGCGCCCGCCGGGTTCCTGCCCGCGGCGGCGGCACGGTTGTACGCCGGCTGCAGCCTCAGCCGGTGGATGAGCGTGATCCGCTCGAGTGCCCTGGGCGCGAAGCGCGAATCGGGGTAGCGCGTGCGCACGCGCTCGAGGACGAGCGAAGCCTCGGCCGGATCGTCGAGGAGCGACAGCGCGAGACCCAGGCGGTACAGGGCCTCGGGGGCCAGGGGGCTTCCCGGGCTCTCGTCCATCAGGCGCGAGAAGAAATCGGCCGCCAGCGCCGGCCGGGCCCGCATCGTCTCGCACATCCCCGATCCGAAATAGGCGTCATCGGCGGCGTCGCTGTCGGGATAGACCTGCGCGGCCGTGGCGAACCGGGCGCACGCCTCTTCGAGATCGGCCTTCGGGTTCGCCGGCTCGAGGAAGATGTAGCCGAGCTTGATCAGGGCGCGCGGCGCCTCGCGCGAGGAGCGGTACTTCTGCGCCAGGGTCGCGAGCAGGTCCCCCGCCTCCTTGACCGCCTGGGGGGACGCCGATCCGATCTGCGTCCAGTCGCCGGCCGGGTAGATCAGGTCGGCCACCTTGAGGAGGGCCTGCGGCGCGTTCGGGCTGTCGGGAAAATCCTGGAAGACCTTCTTCAGGGTCTGGATCGCCTCGTCGCGCCGCCCCTGCTTGAGGGCATCCATCCCCTTCGCGTACGTGCGCGCGTCGAGCGGGCGATCGTCGTCCTGGGGCGCGGCGCTCTCGGCGGCGGCGGCCGGGGCCGCCTCGACCATGGCCGGGGCGACGAGCAGCGCGATGGCGATCGCCGGCGGCACAAGCAAAGCGCGCTTCAAAACTTCACCGTCACGAGCGCGTCCTTGCCGCCCGACACGGCCACGTTGACCTCCTGCTCGGCGCCGTTCGGCACGAAGACCACCTTGACGCGGTGCCCGCCCGAGGCAATCGGCAGGTTGAGGACCGGGGTGACGTCGACGTAGACGCCGTCCACGAAGACTTTGCAGTTGCTCGGCTGGGCCTGCACCGTGAGGCTGCCGATCGCCGGGAAGGTGATGAGCGGTGTCGCCGCCTTCCCCCCTTCGACCGCGACCTGCGCGCTCTCCTTGACGAACAGCTTGTCGTTGCGGAAGGTGAGCGCGTGCTTCCCCTCCACGAGCGCCAGCGTCTCCCCCGCCTTGCCGATGCGCCGGTCGCCGGCGTAGATCTCGACGTCGTAGTCCGCGGGCTTCTTGATCAGGATCGTGCCGGACGGCACCGGGTCGAGCTTCACCTTCTTGAGAGAGTCCACCATGGCGTCGAAGTCGTCGTCGGCGTCGAACGAGGCGGTCCAGGGACGGTACCCCTCGCGCTGCAGGACCAGGGAGCGGCTCTCGCAGCCGTCGATCGCCAGGACGGCGGGGGTCATCTTGCCGGTGTCGTGGTCGTTGAGCCTGATGCGCGCCCCGGGCGGCTCGGACCCGACCATCACCTCTTCGAGCCGCGGCTTCAGCTCGAGCACCAGGTTCCCCTTGAACGACGCGAGGTCGGAGGCGGTCATCTCCGCCACGGCCCGGCGGCAGCCGGCCTCCGCCACGATGTTGTGCGGCTTCGGATCCGAGAGCGACAGGACGACGCGGGGCTCGGCCAGAGGTGTCGAGTCGAGCGAGATGGCGCCGCCGTGCGGGATCGTCGACACGTCGATCGCCACCATCCCCGCCCCCGCGGGGCCGCCGCCGGCGGCCGCCGCCAGCGTGGTGGTCCCGGCGGTGAGGCCTCGATCCTCGGACGTCCCGCCGGCCTCGGCAAACCGGCCGCCCGGCTGCTCGTGCCGGTTCACCAGGCGCGGGAAGAAGACCAGGCCGAGGCCGCACAGCACCACGGCCGCCGCGATCCGCAGGGAATGCTTCGCGGCCGAGGTCCGTTGCGGCTGGGCGGCCGCCTCGTCGCGCCCGGACGCCTCGCGCCCCCTGCCGGCGCGGCGCGGCTGGCGGCCGTTCCGGGCGCTGCGCGCCGTGGTCCCCTGCTGCGCCAGCTGCCGGGTCGGCGGTGTCTGCCGGACCGTGGCCGGGAAGGGCCGCGACATCGAGTCCATGGGAAGGCCCGAGAAGGCCTTCGCCAGGTCGGCCACCATGTCGCCGCAGGTGGCGTACCGCCTGTCCGCCTCCTTGTCGAGCACCCTCTCCAGGATGGCGTTCACCTCGGGAGGGAGCGCCGGGTTGTGCGCCGCGGGGGGACGGGGATCCTCGTAGAGGACCCGGTAGATGATCGTCGAGATCGAGTCCCCCTCGAACGGCCGCGTGCCGGTCAGGAGCTCGTAGAGCACGACACCGAGCGAGAACAGATCGCTGCGTCCGTCGAGCTCCTGCCCCTGGATCTGCTCCGGCGACATGTAGCTGGGCGTGCCGAGCAGGACGCCGGCCTGCGTCAGGTTCGCGGACGGGCTCTTCGCCAGGCCGAAGTCGGTCACCTTCAGGACGCCGCCCTTCAGCACCATCAGGTTGGCCGGCTTGATGTCCCGGTGGATGATGTGGTTCTGGTGCGCGTGATCGAGGGCGTCGGCCGCCTGGGCGATCAGCTCCTGCACGCGACGCAGGGGCAGGAGCGTCTCGGGGCGCGTGTGCCTCTCGAGCGTCTCCCCCTCGATGAACTCCATGGCGATGAACGAGACGCCGTCTTCCTCTCCCACGTCGAAGATCGTGACGATGTTCGGGTGCAGGAGCCTGCCGGCCGCCTGCGCCTCGCGCAGGAAGCGCTGGCTCGTCTCGCGCGCCTCGTCCGGGGAGGTCCCGGCCGGCATGACGATCGTCTTGATCGCCACCTTGCGATCGATCTTGGGATCGTTGGCCAGGAAGACCTGGCCCATCGCCCCCTTGCCGATCTCACGGATGATTTCGAAGCGGCCCAGTTTCTTCAGATTCATCGACCGCTCGCCCCGGACGGGGGTCAGTGGGCCCGAGGGAAAAGGGCCCGGGGAAGGCACGGAACGTCGTCGTAAGTGACCACCGGAGAGTATTTTAGTGTCGCACTCGGGGACTGTCAAACCGGTCGCGATCGGAGCGTTTCAAGGCTATCTTCTGGATTTTCTATCATTTGCGTCGTCCGGACCGACCCCGGGCCGGCCGCCGGGCTTAATATTGATGGATTGAATCCGCGGAGGTGACCATGAGCCGGCCCGATCGTCCGCGGGGGCGCGCCCCGCTCGCAGTGCTGTCCGTCCTGTTTCTCCTCTCCGCCACGAGCTACCGCGCGCAGGAGCCTGCCCCGTCTCCGGGGCGCCCCGACGGGGCCGTGGCGGTGCACGTCGCCGGTCTTCGGCAGGCCGGGAACGAGCAGGTGCTCCTGATCCTGGCCGACGAAGCGGAGCAGCGCTTCGTTCCGATCGCCGTGGGACGCGACCAGGGGATCGCCATCTATCTTGGAAAGACGAAGACCGAGACGCCGCGCCCGATGACGCACGACCTGCTGGCGGACATCCTCCGGGTCCTGGGGGCGGTGGTCGACCGGATCACGGTGACCTCGCTGAAATCGGACACCTACTTCGCGGAGATCGCGCTGCGCGCGGGAGGGAAGGTCCACCCGATCGACGCGCGACCGTCCGACGCCATCGCGCTCGCGGTGCGGACGAACGCGCCGATGTTCTCGGCCGCCTCGCTCCTGAAGCCGCTCGACGGACCGGCGCACGACCCGGCGATCCACGCGGAGAAGCGGCTCGGGCTGACCGTGCAGGAGCTGGACGCCGACCTGGCGGCGTCCCTGGGCGCGGGGGCGGTCCGCGGCGTCCTGGTCGCCAGCGTCCTCAAGGGGAGCGTCGCCGAGCGCGCCGGCCTGAGGCGCGGCGACATTCTCCAGGCGCTCGACGGCGTGCTGGTCCCCCACCTGGCGGAGTTCAAGGGGGGCAGCGGGCGGGAGATCCGGTCGTTCACGATCTGGAGGGACGGCGAGACGAGGACGGTCACGACACCTTGAACAGGGCGGCGGCGTCCTGCGGGAAGCGGCGCTCGCGCATCGAGCGGATCAGCCGCTCGACGTCATAGGGAAATTTCCTGAACTGCACCTCGACGCTGCCGTTCACCGTGATCACCACGTAGCCGGTGCGCGGATCGTCCCCCTCCGGGTAGCCGACGCTGCCGGCGTTCACGAAGTGCCGGCCGTCCACGATGCGATGGTACGGGCGGTGCGTGTGGCCGAAGACAAGGACGTCGGCGTCGGCCGCCTCTCCCATCTCGCGGAAGTAGTCCTGGTCGCGGTCCTCCCACATGCAGCCGGACAGGTCGATCGGGTTGGCGTGCACCACCACCGTCCGCCGCCCCGACGGCTCCTGCCGCTGCTCGAACGGCAGGTCGGCCAGGATCTCCCGCGTGCGGCGCTCCGTCCGCTCGATCGTCCACGCATAGGCGAGACCCTCCAGGCGGCGCCGGCGCGCGTCTCCGCATTGACCCCCGAAGTCCTGCGCCCCGGCCGACACGCTCTCGTCCAGGTTGCCGCGCACGCCCTCGATCTTCTCGGCTTTCAGCATCTGGACCGTCTCGTCGGGGAACGGGGCGAACCCGACCAGGTCCCCGGTGTGCAGGATCAGGTCGTAGCCTTCGGCACGGCATTCGCGCAGGACGACTTCGAGGGCGGGAAGGTTTCCGTGGATGTCGCCGAGCACGATGAGCTTCATGGCCGTGGTGTCATCCTACCACGGCGAAACGGACGCGGAGGACGCGGGGTTACGCCGCCTGATCGGACAGGAGGGTCGGGTTGAAGGAGAGCAGCGGGAGCTTCTCCTCCTGCGAGGTGCGCGGATTCCGGAACGGGATGAACCCGCGGTCGCGGTCTTCCTTGCCGTACAGGCCCGC